>JADGDH010000004.1:5139-39779 GCA_016745015.1 Colwellia sp. | reverse complement strand
ACGAGTCTTGTAACCCTTAGTTGGTACACCCCAAGGTGATACCGGGTGACGACCGCCAGATGTTTTACCTTCACCACCACCGTGTGGGTGATCAACTGGGTTCATGGCAACACCACGAACAGTTGGGCGAACACCACGCCAGCGTGAAGCACCAGCTTTACCCAGAGAGCGAAGCATGTGTTCAGCGTTGCCGATTTCACCTAAAGTAGCACGACAATCTGCTTCGATTTTACGCATTTCGCCAGAGCGAAGACGTAAAGTAACGTAAGCACCATCTTTCGCAACTAATTGTGCGTAAGTACCAGCAGCACGTGCAATTTGAGCACCTTTACCTGGTTTAAGTTCGATTGCGTGAACAACACTACCTAATGGCGTGTTGCGTAACGGCATAGTATTACCCGCTTTGATAGGAGCGTCTACACCAGACTGGATAGTATCTCCAGCTGTTAACCCTTTAGGGGCTAAGATATAACGACGTTCACCATCTGCATATAATACTAATGCAATGTTAGCACTTCGGTTTGGATCATATTCTAAACGCTCTACTTTGGCTGGAATGCCATCTTTATTACGTTTAAAATCGACGATACGATAATGCTGCTTATGTCCACCACCAATGTGACGAACTGTAATGCGACCATTATTGTTACGACCACCAGACTTAGACTTAGTGTCTAACAATGGTGCATAAGGCTTACCTTTATGAAGCTCTTTGTTTACCACTTTAACTAGGTGACGACGACCCGGAGAAGTAGGTTTACATTTTACAATAGCCATTTTAACTACTCCTATGATTCAGCGCCAACGAAGTCGATGTCACTACCTTCTGCAAGAGTTACGTAGGCTTTCTTCCAATCGTTACGACGACCAGTACGAGACCCTGTACGCTTTACTTTACCCTTAACATTAAGTGTATTAACACCTACAACAGAAACTTCAAAAAGCTTCTCTACTGCCGCTTTAATTTCAGCTTTAGTTGCATCAGTAGTTACTTTGAAAACAACAGTGTTGTTTGCTTCAGCAGCTACAGTTGCTTTTTCAGAAATATTTGGTGCTAAAAGCACTTTCAACAAACGTTCTTCGTTTATCATGCTAGTATCCCCTCAATTTCTTTAACTGCATCAGCAGTAATTAAAACTTTTTCGAAACCAACTAAACTTACAGGGTCGATTGCTGCAACGTCACGAACATCAACTTTATACAAGTTACGTGCAGATAAGAACAAGTTCTCATCAACTTCTTTCGTTACAATCAATACGTCTTTAAGCTCTAAACCTTTTAACTTAGAAACTAAGTCTTTAGTTTTAGGCGTTTCTACCGAAAAATCGTTCACTACAACTAAACGTTCTTGACGAACTAGTTCAGATAGGATGCTAGCAATAGCACCACGATACATTTTACGGTTAACTTTTAGGCTGTGATCTTGAGGTTTAGCAGCAAATGTTACACCACCTGAACGCCAAATTGGACCACGAGTAGTACCAGCACGTGCACGGCCAGTACCTTTTTGACGCCATGGTTTTGCACCACCGCCACTAACTTCTGAGCGAGTTTTCTGAGCACGAGTACCTTGACGAGCACCAGCTGCATAAGCAACTACTACTTGATGTACTAACGCTTCATTAAACTCACGTCCAAAAGTTGCTTCAGACACTTCAAGAGCACCTGTTGCGTCTTTTAATGATAATTCCATCACAAAATCTCCTGGACTAAGCTTTAACAGCTGGTTTGATGATTACGTTGCCATTGATAGCACCCGGAACTGCGCCTTTAACAAGCAACAAGTTACGTTCTGCGTCAACGCGAACCAATTCAAGGTTTTGTGTAGTAACGCGCACAGAACCCATGTGACCAGACATTTTTTTGCCTTTGAAAACGCGACCTGGTGTTTGACACTGACCTAACGAACCGTTTGAGCGGTGAGAGATCGAGTTACCATGAGTAGCATCTTGCATGGTGAAGTTCCAGCGTTTAATACCGCCTTGGAAACCTTTACCTTTAGATGTACCAGTTACGTCTACTAATTTTGTATCATTGAAAATCTCAACAGTGATTTCACTGCCAGCTTCAATGTCGCTACCTTCATTTTCGTTTAAGCGGAATTCCCACAGGCCACGACCTGCTTCAACGCCTGCTTTAGCGAAATGACCAGCTGCTGGTTTTGTTACACGGCTTGCTTTACGCTTGCCCGTAGTAACTTGAAGCGCTGAATAACCATCGTTGTCTACAGTTTTAACCTGAGAAACACGGTTCGCTTCAACTTCTAGAACAGTAACAGGAGTAGAAACACCATCTTCTGTGAAGACACGAGTCATACCCACTTTACGTCCAACTAGACCTATAGTCATTGTTAAAACTCCTCTTAGCCCAAGCTGATTTGAACATCAACACCAGCTGCAAGATCTAAACGCATTAATGCGTCTACAGTCTTTTCAGTTGGCTCAACGATATCAATCATGCGTTTATGAGTACGAATTTCGTACTGATCACGCGCATCTTTGTTAACGTGTGGAGAAGTCAAGATAGTGAAACGTTCTTTGCGAGTAGGAAGTGGAATAGGACCACGAACCTGTGCGCCAGTGCGTTTTGCAGTATCAACGATTTCTGCTGTAGATTGATCAATCAAACGATGATCGAACGCTTTCAAACGAATGCGAATTCTTTGATTTGACATGTATCAAATCCCCTTTTTAAAGAACAAAAAAATACATCCCTCTGCTTCCTTATGTGCTGGAAGGGGGTGTATTACTAAATAAACATTCAACGCAAAATTAGCGTTGCTGTATTAAGGAAATAACTAACTTGCTATGACCTTAGTTTGTTTACGTTTATATAAAAACCTAAACTAATAAAACCACACCCAGTTCACCTGAATGTGGTCGCGTATTATACCTAAAATAATGAATTGGGCAAGTACTCATTTCATTTCTTATTATTTCCGTATAACACTATATTTTTATCGCGCTTTTTCTCTTCTTCAATTGCTGTAACTATTCCATCATATTTAAACCAAATAACCTTTCTTTTACCTTCTTTTACAATTTATTTGTCAATCTTCTACCGATCCTTGTCGAGTAATGATATACTCGCGCGCAAATTTTCAACAGTTCTGCTTTCTTATACTTATTTATAGGTAAAGATAATTTTTATAAATATAAGAAAGCAGAATAGACACTAACTAAATAGAGTAAACTAATGGCAGATTTATCCAAATACAGAAACATTGGTATCTTCGCTCACGTTGATGCTGGTAAAACCACAACAACTGAACGTATCCTAAAATTAACCGGTCAGATCCATAAAACTGGTGAAGTACATGACGGTGAGTCAACAACTGATTTCATGGAACAAGAAGCTGAGCGCGGTATTACCATCCAGTCTGCTGCGGTAAGCTGTTTTTGGAACGATCACCGTTTCAATGTTATCGATACTCCTGGTCACGTTGATTTCACCGTTGAAGTTTACCGCTCACTTAAAGTACTTGATGGTGGCGTTGGTGTATTCTGTGGTAGTGGTGGTGTTGAGCCACAATCAGAAACTAACTGGCGTTATGCGAATGACTCAGAAGTTGCCCGTATTATCTTTGTAAACAAATTAGACCGTTTAGGTGCTGATTTCTACCGCGTTGTTAAGCAAACTAAAGATATATTAGGTGCTAACCCACTTGTCATGGTGTTACCCATTGGTGAAGAAGATGAGTTTGTTGGTGTTGTTGACCTACTTACCCGAAAATCATGGATATGGGATGACTCAGGTCTTCCTGAAAACTTTGAAATCACTGATGTGCCTGCAGACATGGTTGATAAAGTAGAAGAATACCGCGAAATGCTTCTTGAAACTGCTCTTGAGCAAGATGATGATCTTTTCGAAGCATATTTAGAAGAAGGCACAGAGCCATCTATGGAAGATATCAAGCGTTGTATCCGTAAAGGCACACGTACTATGGACTTCTTCCCTACTTACTGTGGTGCTGCTTTTAAAAACAAGGGTGTTCAAAACATTCTTGATGCTGTTGTTGATTATTTACCGTCACCAGTGGAGGTTGATCCACAACCACTGACTAATGAAGAAGGTGAGCCTAATGGTGAATACGCAATCGTTTCTGCAGATGAAACATTCAAAGCATTAGCATTCAAAATCACTGATGACCGTTTTGGTACATTAACTTTCGTACGTATCTATTCAGGTATGTTGAAAAAAGGCGATACCATTCTTAATGCTGCAACAGGAAAAACTGAGCGTGTTGGCCGTATGTGTGAAATGCAAGCCGATGACCGTAACGAACTTACTTCTGCACAAGCTGGTGATATCATAGCAATTGTTGGTATGAAAAGTGGCGTTCAAACAGGCCACACATTATGTGATCCTAAACACCCAATCGTCCTAGAAGCTATGGTATTTCCTAAGCCTGTAATTTCAATTTCTGTAACACCAAAAGATAAAGGTTCAACTGAGAAAATGGGTCTTGCTATCGGTAAAATGGTTGCAGAAGATCCTACTTTTAAAGTTGAAACTGATATCGATTCAGGTGAAACGATTCTATCTGGTATGGGTGAACTTCACCTAGATATCAAAGTAGATATTCTAAAACGTACCTATGGTGTTGAATTAGAAGTTGGTAAGCCACAAGTTGCATACCGTGAAACAATCACAACGGCAATTGAAGATTCTTACACACATAAGAAGCAATCTGGTGGTTCTGGTCAGTTCGGTAAAATTGATTACCGTATCAAGCCTGGCGAACCTGGTTCTGGTTTCGTATTCAGCTCTGTTGTTGTTGGTGGTAATGTTCCTAAAGAATTCTTCCCTGCTATCGAGAAAGGCTTCAAAAACATGATGGATACTGGTGTTCTTGCTGGTTTCCCTGTACTTGACGTTGAAATTGAATTATACGATGGTGGTTTCCATGCGGTTGATTCATCTGCTGTTGCATTTGAACTTGCTGCTCGTGGTGCTTTCCGTCAGTCAATTCCAAAAGCTGGTGCTCAGTTAATTGAACCTATCATGAAAGTTGATGTGTTTACGCCTGATGATCACGTTGGTGATGTTATTGGTGATTTAAACCGTCGTCGTGGCATGATCGGAGGTCAAGACGCGGGTGTTTCTGGTGTTCGTATTAAAGCTGACGTACCTCTTTCAGAAATGTTCGGTTACATAGGATCTTTACGTACAATGACATCAGGTCGTGGTCAATTCTCTATGGAATTCTCTCACTATATGCCTTGTCCTAATAACGTAGCTGAAACTGTAATTGCTGAAGTTAAAGCTGCTGATGCAGCTAAACGCGCCGCTAAAAAATAATTAACAGCTTTTAATTAAGATAAACGTTAATGTAAAGCCCACTTTTTGAAAGAAAACGTGGGCTTTTTTGTGCCTATTTAATAGGTAATTAATGTAAAAACGCGCTATTCCAACACTCAAACAAGCTCGAATTAATTCCCACCTACAAAAAAAGCCGATAACTTTCATTATCGGCCTTTAACTATTCAAAAAATTTAAATAAAGATTAAGTGTTTTCTTGCTCTCTAGCAATGGCTCGATAAGCGATATCAGTTCTAAACTCGACACCTTGCCAAGTAATTTGGTGCAACAACTCATAAGCAAGCTGCTGTGCTTCAGTTACTGTATTACCAAGTGCTGTAGCGCATAATACGCGACCACCATTCGTTGTAACTTCACCTTGATCATTTAACTTAGTCCCCGCATGAAACGTTTTCGCCAAAGCATTAGTGTTAGTTTCAAGACCTGAAATCACATCACCTTTAGGGTAGCTTGCTGGATAACCATTGGCAGCAAGTACAACCCCAACCGCAGCGCGGCTATCAAATTCAATCGTTGTTTTGTCCAACTCGCCACGTGTAGCCGCTAAACAAAGTTCAACGATATCTGATTGTAAACGCATCATAATAGGTTGGGTTTCAGGATCACCAAAACGACAATTATATTCAATTACGTTTGGTGTGCCATCTGCTGCAATCATTAAGCCCGCATATAAAAAGCCAGTATAAGGTGCGCCTTCTGCTGACATACCTTCAACAGTCGGCATAATAACTTCGGCCATAATGCGATCATGAATTTCAGGTGTTACTACGGGTGCTGGTGAATATGCCCCCATACCACCAGTATTAGGACCTAAATCACCGTTTAAAGCGCGTTTGTGATCTTGACTTGTTGCCATAGGTAAAACATTTTTACCATCAACCATCACGATAAAACTTGCTTCTTCACCTTCTAAGAATTCTTCAATTACCACACGGTGCCCAGCATCACCAAATGCATTACCTGCTAACATGTCTGTAATAGCATCTTCTGCTTCAGTTAGTGTAAGCGCAACAATAACCCCCTTACCTGCCGCTAAGCCATCGGCTTTAACAACAATAGGTGCGCCTTGTTCTCGCACATAAGCAAGCGCAGGCTCAACCTCAGTAAAATTTTCATAGCTACCAGACGGAATTTTGTTGCGAGCTAAAAAGTCTTTAGTAAAAGATTTTGAACCTTCAAGCTGAGCAGCTTTGGCACTTGGACCAAAAATAGCTAAACCTTGCGCTTGAAACGCATCAACTACACCATCAACCAATGGTTGCTCTGGACCAACAATAGTTAGGGTAACATTTTCGCTTTGTGCAAAAGCAACTACAGCCTCATTATTACTGATATCGAGTGCAACATTTTCTAATTTGTTCTCTATTGCCGTGCCAGCATTTCCTGGCGCAACAAATACTTTAGTAACTTGACTAGACTGCGCCGCTTTCCATGCTAATGCATGCTCACGACCACCACTGCCTATAACTAAAATTTTCATTTATATTTTCCTATTATTTACTTTATTTTAAACTTTGCTTTTTAAAATCACTAAAATTAGTATTTTCAGGTTTAATAAACTTTAACGTCATGCGATCACTTTCACCTATCGCTAAATATTTTTCTTTATCTTCTTCACCTAAACGTAAAACTGGCGGTAAAGTCCATACACCTTTGGGATGCTGAGTCATATCTTTAGGGTTGGCATTAATTTCACTAGCGCCAGCAAAACGAAAGCCAGCGGCTTTTGCTTGTTTAATGGTGTTGGCTTCTGAAACATAACCAACAGCCTTTTCAGCTGCAATACCAGCAGGTAATCTATGTTCAACCACTCCTAATACACCACCGGGTTTTAAAGCATTAAAAGCATCTTTAAATACTTGCTCCACGCCAGCATCTTTCCAGTTATGTAAATTACGAAAAGTTAACACCATGTCTGCACTAGCTTGCGGTGCTAATTCACTTTTTTTACGCGGAACAAAATTAGTTAACATGACCTCACTAAATACGTCATTAGAAGCTATTTTTTTTTCTAATTTTTTACGTGAGTTAGAATAATAGTTATCTTCACCTGTATCAGGGTAATGCGCAGCATAAAGCTTGCCTTTACCTTTTAGAGCAGGCGCTAAAATTTCTGTATACCAACCTCCACCAGGTGTTATTTCAACCACTGTCATTGTTGGAGTGAAGCCAAAAAAACTTAATGTTTCAACTGGATGACGATATTGATCCCGTGCTTTATTTTTAGCTGAGCGGTGATCACCGCTGACTGCTTGTTCTAATGCTTTAGCATCATGAACATGGCCTTCATTTTTTACATGGTTGTCATGTGCAAAAAGATTCACACTGGTTAAGGCAGTAAAACTAAGCGCTGAAGTGACGATTGCTGAAGTAACAAACGACTGTAAACTTTTTAATTTGGTCATAATATTTCCATTAGCTGTGGGGGTATTAATAAAAAAAGACCATTAGTTATAGCAGATTATATATAAACAAGCAGTGTTGAATTTATTTGTTATGTAACCTAATAAATCAACACTACTTTACATTAAAACTATTTACAGATAACCCTTAATAAAGGTTCTTTAAGTTGTTAGATTCAATTTATAGGAGAATGCACGGAGTTGACGCTAGTCAATGAATACACTCGACAACTAAATTGTGCCTAACAACGACAAGAATCAAAATTAATGGCGAAAATGGCGCATTGATGTAAACACCATAGCAATGTTATGCTCATCAGCTGCAGCAATAACTTCATCATCACGCATTGAACCACCTGGCTGAATTACGGCAGTGATGCCTGCTGCTGCTGCTGCATCTAAACCATCACGGAATGGGAAGAACGCATCAGATGCCATAACAGAGCCAATGACTTCAAGGTTTTCATCAGCCGCTTTAATACCCGCAACTTTAGCTGAATAAACACGGCTCATTTGACCAGCACCAACACCAATGGTCATACTATTTTTAACATAAACAATGGCATTAGATTTAACGTATTTAGCAACTTTCCAACAAAATTGTAAATCACGCATTTCTGCATCTGTAGGTTGGCGTTTAGTAACAACGTTTAAATCATCGCTACTTACGCTGCCCTGATCTCTGTCTTGTACTAATAAACCACCATTAACACGCTTATAATCAAAACCTGAAGTTTTACTATCCCACTGACCGCATTCTAATAAACGTAAATTAGGCTTAGCCGCAACAATTTGCGCCGCAGCATCCGACACTTTTGGAGCAATAATGACTTCAACAAACTGACGAGAAACAATAGCTTCTGCAGTGTCTGCATCTAATTCACGGTTAAAAGCGATAATACCGCCAAATGCTGAAGTTGGATCAGTTTTATAAGCGCCTTCATAAGCTTCTAAAATGTTCTCACCAATTGAAACGCCACACGGGTTAGCATGCTTTACGATAACGCAGGCTGGCTCATCAAATTCTTTCACACATTCTAACGCAGCATCAGTGTCAGCAATATTATTGTATGACAGTGCTTTACCTTGCAATTGTATTGAAGTAGAAATTGACGCTTCTTCAGGCGTTGCTTCTTTATAAAAAGCAGCATCTTGATGAGAATTTTCACCGTAGCGTAAGTCTTGCGTTTTAATAAATTGGCTATTAAAAGTACGAGGGAATTTAACCTTTTCACTTGTTAGAGAATCAAAAGCGGCTGGTGTTTCTTTTTCACTGTAAGCGGGTAACATTTTACCAAAGTAGTTAGCAATCATACCATCGTAGCTTGCAGTATGCTCATAAGCAGCAATCGCTAAATCAAAACGTGTTTGATACGTTAATGAATCATTATTGCCATTCATTTCATCAATAACACGAGAGTAATCACCCGCATTAACAACAATAGTCACATCTTTGTGATTTTTTGCAGCTGCGCGTACCATTGTTGGCCCGCCAATATCAATGTTTTCAATAGCATTTTCTAAGGTACAGTTTTTATCACTAACTGCATTTGCAAATGGATATAAGTTAACCACAACCATATCAATCGCACTGATGTTGTTTTCCTGCATTACGGTTTCATCCATATCGCGACGTGCTAAAATACCGCCGTGTACTTTAGGGTGTAATGTTTTAACACGACCATCCATAATTTCAGGGTGACCTGTGTAATCAGACACTTCTGTTACTGGAATACCATTTTCAGCTAATAATTTTGCCGTACCGCCAGTTGAAAGTAGATCAACACCTTTTTCACTCAAGCTACGAGCAAAGTCAACAATACCCGTTTTATCTGAAACACTTAACAGTGCGCGTTTAATTGGACGTGGAGTATCCATGATTTTTTGTATACCTTATAAAAAATTTCAAATATTAAAAACAATAAAAGCACCCTAAGGTGCTTTCTATAAAAATACGGGTTTAGTTCATACCATATTTTTTTAATTTCTTACGTAAAGTACCACGGTTGATACCTAATAAGTTTGCGGCTCTTGTTTGATTACCGCGCGTATACATCATTACTTCTTCTAACATTGGCGCTTCAATCTCACTTAGTACAAGGTCGTACATATCATCAACGTCGTTACCATTTAACTGCTTTAAGTAATTGTTGATAGCTATTTTAGCTTGTGTACGTAATGGAGACGTTTTAGTTTGCGTTTGAATATCACCAGTGATAAACGGAGAAGAAATATTTTGTTCGAACATAATGTACAACTCTTTCTATTAATAAAAATAAACAATCAACAGCTCATTAGTGAACTAGTTGATCAAAACAAAGATCTAACGCCTCAAGTTGTTCACTTGTTGACGACAAACCATTAAAAGTAGCTCTAAAAGCTTTGCCTCGGTCATCAGCAAAATGCTGCGTATAACCTTCACCTTTTTCTTTACCTAGCTCTTTACCTAATAAAGCAAGAGAATGTATATACCAAGACACATGTTTACGAGCGATTCTTACGCCCATGTAGTCACCATAAAACTGATGTAATTCCTTTACGTGTCCAAGTAATATTGAACGCACCTCATTCACTGAGGGAGCAGGTAATTTGGTTCCTGTTTTCAAAAAATGATTAATTTCTCGAAAAATCCAAGGTCGCCCTTGGGCACCTCGGCCAATCATAATTGCATCAGCTCCAGTATAGCTTAATACTTGCTCGGCTTTTTCTACCGAGGTTATATCGCCATTTGCCACAACAGGAATTGAAACCGCTTGTTTAATTGCTCTTATAGTGTCGTATTCCGCATAGCCTTTATAAAAGTCATTACGAGTTCGACCGTGTACTGCAAGCGAAGCAATACCATTCTCTTGAGCAATTTTAGCTATTTCAATGCCGTTACGGCTGTTTTCACACCAACCAGTGCGAATTTTTAACGTAACCGGAATATTTACCGAATTCACCACAGATTTCAAAATTTGCTCAACCTGCGCTGGCTCTTTTAATAAAGCAGAGCCCGCTAATTTTTTATTTACCTTTTTTGCTGGGCAACCCATATTAATATCAATAATCTGCGCACCATTTTCAGCATTAATCTGAGCTGCAAAAGCTAACTCATTAGGACAACTACCTGCAATTTGTACACTGCGAATACCAGCTTCTTTACTGTGAATCATTCTCAGTTTAGATTTTTCGGTATTCCATACTTTAGGGTTTGACGACACCATTTCTGACACAGTTAAACCAGCACCTAATCGACAACATAATTCTCGAAAAGGCTGATCAGTAATTCCTGCCATAGGGGCAAGAAAAACGTTACTATCAAATTGATATGAGCCGATTTTCAAACCATTACCTCACTGGCTGTTTTTTAAGCACTGCCGCAAAAGGGCGCTAAGTTTACGTGTTTTTTTCCGAATTGAAAAGCATAGAATTTGAACAATATTTGTTTTTTTTTGTTTTTTTGATATTGACTTTTGCCAAACTATTAATGTGAACAGTTTTTGTACAATTGAAGTTCAGTTTCTGTGATAAAAATCACCTGTCCCCCTTAACTCATACTTCTGCATTCTTTAATAAGTTACTTCCGTTGCCCATTTAAGCGCACCCACTCTTCTTGAACAGTAACGGGATCCATATTGCACCATTGACCATAAATGGCTTGTAGGGTTTGAGCTTGTTCTTCTAATACGCCTGACAGGGCTAATAAACCTTTATCGCCAACATACTCTACAATAGTAGGCGCTAACTCACGTAATGGTCCTGCTAAAATATTAGCGACCACTACATCAGCTTTAAATGTTGGTTGATCTTTTGGTAGGTATAATTCTAATCTATCATCAACATTATTACGTTGAGCATTGGCAAGGCTTGCTTGTAATGCTTGTGGGTCAATATCAATACCAATGACTTTTTTAGCACCCAACTTCAATGCGGCCAATGATAATATGCCAGAGCCACAACCAAAATCGACTACCGTTTTATCTTGAAGCTCTAAACTATCAAGCCACGTTAAACAAAGCGCTGTGGTTGGGTGTGTACCTGTACCAAAGGCTAGTCCAGGGTCTAACATAACATTTACTGCATCAGGCTCAGGTACATCACACCAGCTTGGGCAAATCCATAAACGTTCACCAAATTTCATTGGGTGGAAATTATCCATCCACTCACGTTCCCAGTCTTTATCTTCTAACTGCTCTAACTTATATCTCATATCAGCTTTGTCTGGGTGAATACCTTGTAAGTAACTAATCACCTTGTCCATATCATGGCTGGCATCATATAAACCCATGACTACGGTATTTGACCAATAAATAACGTCATCTCCGGGTAATGGCTCATAAATTGGCGTGTCTTTGGCATCAATAAAAGTAACCGCTTGCGAGCCGCTAGCAACAAGCCAATCACTATATTTTTCAGCTGTTTCTTCATTAGCGCTTAATCTAAGTTGTATCCAAGGCATTTTTTTCTCGATAAATAATGGCAATAAATGAGCTTGATGTAAGTTTATCATTTATTGATGATAGAGTAGGAACAAATTCACATGATAAGAGAAAATTACTATGCTAGATTTACTTCCCGATTTATTTGATATTTATCCTGAGCAATTACAATTAGCTGAGCCATTGTTTAATGATTATGGCGGTAAAGTTATTTTTTCAGGTGAAATTATTACTGTTGATTGCTTTAACGACAATTCAAAAGTAAAAGAGTTAGTAGCAACTGACGGCACTGGCAAAGTAATGGTAGTTGATGGTAAAGGCAGTTTAACCAGAGCATTACTGGGTGATATGTTAGCCGAATTAGCCGTAAAAAATGGTTGGCAAGGTATTGTTATTAATGGCTGCATTCGTGATGCAGGCACTATTGCAACACTAGCTTTAGGTGTGAAAGCTTTGGGTTGCAACCCTATTAAAACTGAAAAGTTGGGTGTTGGTGAAGTTAATAAAAACATTAAATTTGCTAACCTTGAGTTTATAGCGGGTCAGTATATTTATGGTGATAGCAATGGCTTGGCTATCAGCAAAAAACAATTAGTGTTAAAGTAAGAAAAATTAGTTAGCTAGCGCCACACAATGAAATACTTTCCTGTTTTTCTCGATGCAAAAAAAATATCAGCCATGGTAATTGGCGGTGGAGAAGTCGCTACCCGTAAAATTGAGTTGTTATTAAAATCTACATCTAACATCACGGTGATGAGCAAAAATGTTTGCACTAGTGTAGAGAGGTTAATAAACATACATCAATTAACATGGCTGAAACATGATTATCAAACAGGACATTTAACGACTATTACTTTAGTAATAGCCGCTACTGATAATATGTCTGTCAATAAAGCTATTTACCAAGAAGCAACACCATTAAAGATATTAACCAATGTCGTTGATCAACCTGATCTCTGTACCTATATAACGCCTGCTATTATTGATAGAAGCCCAATGATTATTGCTTTATCAAGTTCTGGCTGTTCACCTATTTTAATTCGCATGTTGCGGGAGCAAATAGAAAGATCACTACCACAAGCTTATGGCAAGCTAGCTGATTTTTCCTATAAATTCCGCGATCATGTTAAGGCTAGAGTAAAGGGTTTACGTAATAGACGCAGTTTTTGGGAAAGTACCCTTAAAGGTCCAATAGGACAAGCAGTACTGAACGGTAATCAACAGCAAGCCGAGCAACAATTAATTGCCAGCATCAAACAAAAAATAGCACTTCCTTGCGGTGAAATTATTTTTATTCACACTAAAGAAGGTAATCCAGACAACTTAACGTTAAGTGCCCACCGTGCTATGCAATTTGCCGATGCCGTATTTTATGATGATGAAGTAAATATTGAGTTAATTGAGTACATACGTCGCGATGCGGAGAAATTTCCACAAGATATAAATTCAAGTATATTAATTAATTATCAACATGCGATTGAACTTGCCAAACAAGGAAAAAAGGTTATTTATTTGTTATCAGACAATGAAGCTTTGCCTCAAAATGAAGCGCTAATACAAAGCGGAATAATAGTCAAAAAAATTATTAGTGGCGAATAAAGCTTACACAGCCTGACAAAAATCAACTTAGCCTTGTTTGTAAAAGAGTTTGGAGTAAGTTTCCTTCTATAACTTTCTTATTGTTCTTTTTAAGAAAAGTACACAGGCACTTTTCTTAATTATTAACTTAAATGCAAATCATTCGTATCAAGCTTGCTATTACGATTACCTTTGTTTACAATGTTTTCAAATAAAAATCCTTATATTAACCTGACTAACTGGAAAAAAAATGAACTTTAACCTTAAAAAAGTATCTGTTGCTTTACTTATGGCATGCTCTTTAACTGCTTGTGTTGACGATGGTGATGATGGTCAAGCAGGTATTACTGGCGAAAATGGTGCTAATGGCACTAACGGTGTAAGTACTTTTGTAACACGCGATGACGTATTGAAAACCAATGCCAATATTGCTTATGCGGCTTATTCTGACTCACTTATTGCCGCACAATCATTACGTACGGCAATTACTACTTTTGTTGCTTTACCCAATGAAATCAACATGAAAGCAGCGAAGAAAGCATGGATAGATTCTCGCGAACCATACGGACAAACTGAAGTTTATCGCTTTCGTGTAGGACCAATTGATGCGCTAAAAGATGATGGTACTATTGGTGAAGAAGGCGATGGCCCTGAAGGTAAAATAAATGCTTGGCCTTTAGGTGAAGCAATTATTGATTATGTTGCTGTAGAAGTAGATGGTGATTCTGGTCCTGAAACTCCAGCTAATGCCTTAGCAAACAATATTATAGCTAACACTACTGATTTCCCAACCATTGATGCCGCATCTATTGCAGGTGCTTTTGAGCATGGTGAAGATGAGCGTAATGTAACAACGGGTTATCACGCAGTTGAATTTTTACTTTGGGGGCAAGATTTAAATACAGATCTAGCTGGTGCAGGTACTCGTGATAGCAGTGGTGGTCAACGTCCTGTAACTGATTATGCACTTGACGGCACTTGTACTTCTGGTGCTGGTAACACTGTTACACCAACAACATGTACTCGTCGTGGTCAATATTTAACTGCCGTAGCTGATTTACTTATTGCTGATTTAGAGCCTATTGTTAACGCATGGGAACCTGTTACAGGTACACACTACAAAGCATTCATTACTGGTGGAGATGTATCTTTAGCTAAAATTTTAGAAGGTATGGGTCGTTTAAGTTTTGGTGAGTTAGCAGGTGAGCGCATCAACATAGCCCTAACTACTGATTCACAAGAAGATGAACATTCATGTTTTAGTGATAATACTCACAGAGATATTTTCTTAAATGCTAAAGGTGTTCAAAATACTTTCAACGCACAATACACACGTATTGATGGCGAAGTAATTTCGGGTGCATCTATCTACGACTTATTAGTTGTTGGTGGTGATCACGAACTAGCAAATTCTTTACGTGGTTCTTTAGAAGCTACAATGTCTGCTGCTGCCGTTGTTGATACTAAAGCGAAAACAGGTACACCGTTTGATGTATTGATTCAAGAAGGTATTGAACAACCAAATGTTGTGGCAGTAATTAAAGCTTTAGTTAAGCAAACAGATGAAATTGAACAAGCAATAGATGCTTTAGGTGTATCAGCTGGCGATATTCGTCAAGATACTGAAGAAGACATTTAAAGCTAATGTAGTTATATAATGCATTTTTGCTAAAAAATAGGCTTTCGAGCCTATTTTTTCCTTTCTAATAAAGAATAACAATAGTTATCTTTAACATTTGCGATTAAGATCAATATATCAAATAAAAAAAACTTTTATAGTTACAAGTAATCATAATTATTAATTGAAGCTGAAGTGGAACAATAACAATGAAAAACAAGTCCTATTTTTCAAGTATCCAACCCACCATAATATTAGGTGTACTTTCTATAGCCTTAACAGCATGCGGTGGCGGTGGATCTAATGAAACAAAATCTGTCGTTACTCCAACACCAGAACCAATTGTTGATCACAGTGGTTTATCCCCATTAATCAATAATACTGTTGATCCTAAAGAACATTTACCTGGTGGTGATGCAACAGTGTTTAAAAATAACGAAGATGCTTTTAGTACACGTCCGAAAATGATTGCTGACAATTTTAAATTAGATGGTTTTTTCACTTCAGGTGATCATTTGTTTCGTACGCCAGATAGAGATATTGGTCCCATGCTAAGTACGGGGAGTTGTCAAGGTTGTCACATAAATGACGGGCGAGGTAACATACCAGCATCACCGACAGCACCTATGTTAAGTATGTTACTTAAACTAGGCAATAACACTGGTGCAGCTGACCCAATTTATGGTGACCAATTACAACCTTTCGCTGTACAAAGCTTTAAAACGCCTGATTTTAGCTCTGGTATATCTATTCACGATGGCTCTATTAACGGTACAGAGTTATATGGTGAAGCCTTCCCGTTCATCGTATATGAAACAATTAATGGTACATATCCCGATGGCACCAGTTATGAATTAAGAAATCCAATTTACAAAATTAAAAATTTAAGCTTTGGTTTATTTATGGAAAACATTCGCTTTTCTGTCCGTATAGCTCCACAAGCTTTTGGTGTTGGCTTACTAGATGCAATTCCTGCTGCAAACATTATTTCTTTAGCTGATGAAAATGATACCGATGGAAATGACATTTCAGGTCGAGCATCTATGGCACTTGATGTATTTAGCGGTGAAACAAAACTAGGACGTTTTGCTTATAAAGCACAAAATACATCGGTATTACAGCAAGTAGCTGGTGCTTATGGTGGCGACATCGGTATTTCTAATAGTATTTTTCCTAACGAGTCTTGTACTGAACAACAGCAAGCTTGTCAAATGGCTGCAGATCAAGAAAGTAAAGTAGGTAGCGAACATGATTTTTCTGATAAAAACTTAGCACTGGTTGAATTTTATAACCGAACATTAGGCGTGCCTGCTCGCCGAGGTTTTGATAAAAACAATAGCACTTGGGATGAAAATATCATTGCTGGTAGAAAGTTATTTTTTGATACTCAATGTGTAGATTGTCATACTCCTAGGCATGTAACGGGTGAAGCTAAGGGTAGCGTGTTAGGTAAATTAACACTAACAGGCTTAGAAGAAAATGCTGAGCCTATTGCTATGTTATCTGAGCAAACTATTTTCCCGTACACAGATTTATTACTTCATGATATGGGTGGATCTTGTGTCGTCACACGTGAAACAGATATTGGTGATTCATGTACGACAGGTGCAGAATGTATGTATGTGCAACGATGTGATGGGCTAGCTGATGGCTTAATTCAAGGTGATGCTTCTGGTTCAGAGTGGAAAACACCTGCACTTTGGGGAATAGGCTTAGTCAAAACCGTAAATCCAAAGGCGACCTTCTTACATGACGGTAGAGCAAGAACCATAGAAGAAGCTATTTTATGGCACGATGGTGAAGCAGAATCACGCAAAGAAGCATTTATGGCTCTTAGCCAAGAAGAGCGCCAGCAACTTATTGATTTTGTTGAGTCATTATAAATGAAAAAAGTAAAAATGGTTATTTCAACAGCAGTGATTATAACGGTAATCACTGCTGCCTACCTAACCGCATCACCTGTGACACTAACAGCAACCAATGAATATAATGTTCTTAATAAGGAACTATTAGCATCGCAAACAAAAGCTGGCGGTAATATGACAGTTAGGCGTTTATCTAAACGTAGTTTTGTGTATGCTGGAGAAGGCGCAACACAAAAACAGCAGCTTGCCTTTTGGACAGGTTTTTCACTGTTTAGAGATCCTTGGGTAACCGCGCCTAGTGCTACCAAAGACCGAGATGGATTAGGTCCACTATTTAACGCTAGATCTTGCATTGCATGTCATCAGGCTGGTGCTCGTGCTGGTATGTCAGAGACAGGTGAAAGCTTACCAACAGCATTAACCATTCGTCTCGGTTTTAACAAACCAAATATGAATCATGAAAACAATGTTTACGGTGGGCAAGTTCAACCACGAGTTACTAAATTTGTTCATGGGCAGCATAACAATTCACCTAACAGTGAAGCATGGTTAAAACTCAGTTATAGCCCTGTTAATGGTCAATTTAGTGATGGCGAAGTCTATCAATTGCAAAAACCAAGTTATGAACTAACACGTTTAGGCTATGGTGAACTACCTGAGCATATTTTTCCTTCTCCAAGGTTCGCACCAAATATTTTTGGTGCGGGTTTACTTGATGCCATTAGTGATAACGATTTATTAGCGCAAGAAGATAGCAAAGATATTAATAATGATGGTATTTCAGCAAAATATAACCGCGTTCCCAATGTGAAAAATGGTGATATTGAAATAGGTCGTTTTGGTTTAAAAGCAAAGCATCCCAACCTTGCTCAACAAGTTGCAGCAGCATTTAGGGATGATATAGGTATTACCAACAGTTATTTCCCTATGGAATCATGTACCAAAAAACAAATATTATGCCAACAAGCTAGTGAGTTAGGTGGACACAAAAGTGTTGAAATACCAGATAAATTACTTGATTTGGTAATCAGCTTTAACGGTTTGTTAGGCGTACCACCTGCACGCAGTTTATCTCAACCTAAAAAGCAGCAGGGGCAAAAATTATTTCATCAGCTAGGTTGTGTTCAATGTCATATTCCGAGTTATACAACTGATAAAAATTATCATGTTCCTGCTTTATCTGGGCAAACTATTTGGCCTTATACCGATCTAGCTTTGCATGATATGGGCGAAGGATTGGCCGACGGTGTTTATGAATTTAAAGCCACAGGATCCGAATGGCGCACGCCACCGCTATGGGGAATAGGCTTGCAAAAAACAATTACTGGTCAACAACGCTTTTTACATGATGGTAGAGCAAGAACAATTACCGAAGCTATTTTATGGCATGGCGGTGAAGCAAAAACTGCGCAAGAAAAATTCAAACAATTAACTAAAGATCAACGCCAAGCGCTGTTGATGTTTCTAAAGTCAATATAGGAATGATTATGTCTTATTTTACCAAACAAGCACCTGTTAACATTTTAACACCAATACTTTTATCTTTTATTTTAACAGCTTGTGGCGGCGGTGGTTCAGACTCACCGACTACCCCAACAACCCCAACAACACCGACAACATCAACTGATGATGAGCAATTCGGTTTATGGTTAACCGATTTATCTAATAATTTTATTTTGCCAAGTTATCAGGATTTAAAGACTAAAGCACAAGCATTGTCCGCGCAAAGTACAACTTTTTGTGCACTTAACAGTGCAAATAATAGTGATTTACACTCTTTACAACAAAGTTGGTTTGACTTTAATGCTAGTTGGCAAGACATTCAGTGGTTAAAGGTAGGCCCTGTACTTGAAAGTAGTCGCAACTTCAGAATTGAATTTTGGCCTGATAGCAATAATGCCGTAGAAAATGGGTTAAATAATTTACTTCTTACAGCTGAGCCACTAACCGCTGATTACGTTTCTAGTAAGAATGTTGGTGGTCAAGGCATTCCAGCTCTAGAAATTTTATTGTTCACCGATGCAGTGCAAGATTCCTTATTAGCAGCGAGTGACAAAGAAAAGCGCTGTGAAGCAGTGCAAGCAATTAGTGAAAACTTAGCTAATATTACTAACGATGTTAATACCGAATGGCAAAGCTCTGGCGGCAACTATGTCGCATCACTTACTGCGGGCACAGGAGAATTCACTAGCAAAAAAGATGCTGTTGAGGAATTGATTACCAACTGGTTAGAGCAAGTAGAGCGCGTTAAAGATGAAAAATTATTACAGCCCTTAGCAGTTAACGCACCTGGTATTCCTACCATTGCCGAATTTGTATTAAGTGATGCTTCAATTGCGAGCGTAAAAATTAACGCTAAAACTTTTAACAAACTATTCACTGCTAATAATGGTCATGGTTTTGATGATATTTTAACCGACCATCTTGACCAACCAGCTATAAGCACGGAGATAACAACTAAAATTTCGGCAATTTCTACAGCATTAAATGCCTTAGATAGCAATATGAGTTATGCCGAGCTACTTAATGATGAAACTAGCCGAGTACAACTTACAGAAGCAATACAAAAAATTCGGGAGCTTAGAGATGTGATCACTGCTGATTTTATCCAAGCAACAGATATCAATATTGGCTTCAACTCAAATGATGGTGATTAGCCCATTATTAAATAAAAGATAACATTGACCTATTAAAACCAAACATAATCACTGGATAATCAATATGGAAGTAAGTAAATTAGCCCTTTCGTTAATGCTAGCTTGCTCTTGTTCGACCTTCGCACAAGAGGCAACAAACGCGCAAGAAATACAAAACCAAAAAAAGAACAATCGTACTGAAACGACAAAAAAACAAATAGAAGTCATTAGTATTTTTGGACAACGCAACGAACTAGAAACAGCCATTGGCTCAGCTTTTGTATTAAACGAAGAACAATTGGAACTCAACGAGTTTGATGATATTCATCGAGTTTTGCAATCAGTGCCTGGTGTTTATATTCGTGAAGAAGATGGTTACGGCTTACGTCCTAATATTGGTTTACGTGGCGCAACTTCAGAACGCAGTAGTAAAATTGCCTTAATGGAAGATGGCGTACTTATTGCGCCAGCCGCCTATGCAGCTCCAGCAGCTTATTATTTCCCATTAATTTCACGCATGACCCAAGTGGAAATATTCAAAGGCCCTGCTGCTATTAAATATGGCCCTAATACTGTCGGCGGCGCTATTAATATGGTATCTCGCTCGGTAGTCAGTGTTGACGATGGCAGGCAGGCAGAAGTTGATTTAGCCTATGGTGAAACTAATTATCAAAAAGCGCATGGTTTTTATAGCGAGAGTTATGACATAGAAGATATTGGCGAGCTAGGTTTTTTACTTGAAGGTATTACAATAAAATCAGATGGATTTAAAGAGTTAGACACTAATGGTGAAACAAGTAAAGACACTGGCTTTGATAAAAGTGAAGTGATTTTCAAAGCTAATTATATCCCGTCGAATACAGAGCACTATCAGTTTTGGCAGTTTAAAATGGGCTATGGTGAAGAAGTTTCCCATGAAACCTATTTAGGCTTAACCGATGCTGATTTTTCCCAATCACCTACTCGCCGCTATGTTGCTAGTGAAAATGACAAAATGGATTGGGAACATTATCAATTTCAACTATCTCATTATATTGAATTAAGTGGTGACATTAGCATATACACCCAAGCTTATCGTCGTGACTTTGACAGAGATTGGGATCGATTTAACAGCTTCAATACCAACAGAAGTATGGCAACTATTTTAACTTCACCCGATACAGGTGTGAATACTTTGTTTATGCAAGTACTCAAAGGTGAACGAGATACATTAACAAGCCAAGAGCACTTATTATTCACCTTAAATGATAGAAAATTCTACTCTCAAGGTATTGAGTCTAAATTATTTTGGGATACCCGTTGGCTTGATGCTAATTTAGCGATGGACTTTGGTGTCAGGCTTCATCAAGATCAAGTGGCGAGAAATCATCGACAAGATGAATATGCTATGCAAGGTGGTCACTTAGCGCTTATTGGTAATAGGAAAATAATTACCCTTAATGAAGATACCGCTACCGCATTTGCAACCTATGCCAATGCTAATCTAGATTTTGGTCAACTTAACCTTAGCGCTGGTGTGCGTGTTGAATATATTGAAGGCGAAGCGATTAACTTTAATTTAGGTACAGGTATAGAAGAAAGTAGATCAACAAATGACACTACCGTGGTTATGCCTGGTTTTGGTGCTTTTTACATAATTACTGAGCAATTAGGTGTTTTATTTGGAGTTAACAAAGGTTATGTACCTAACAGCCCAGGGCAAGATGACAGCATAGATCCAGAAGAAAGCTGGAATTATGAATTTGGCCTTCGCTATAGCGATACCAGTACTAAAGCAGAGTTAGTCGGTTTTTATAGTGACTATGCTAACTTAAAAGGAAATTGTACCTTTGCTAATGGTTGCCAAGAAGATTTAGGGCAAGAGTTTAATGGCGGCGAAGTTGAAGTATATGGCGTAGAAGCTAGTCTTAATACGCACTTTGATATTACTGATAGCATTGAAATGCCAATTAATATTGCTTATACCTTTACTCAATCTGAATTTCAAAACAACTTTCACTCTAACTTTTCTCAGTGGGGAACTGTTACCAAGGGTGATGAATTACCCTATTTACCTGAAAACCAACTTAGTGTAGAAGTTGCTTTAACCCATGAAGATTGGCAAGTATCATTATTATTCAAATATATTGAAGAGATGTTAGAAGCTGCGGGTACCGCAACAGAGCTTGAAGGTTATTACACCGATGATATTCAACAAATAGATTTTTCATCTTGGTATCAGATAAATGATTCAATAAGAATTTACGGTAAAATTGATAACCTAACTGACGAAGCTGTTATTGTTTCACGTCGACCTTTTGGCGCGAGATCAGGCAAACCACGTCAAGCTATTGTTGGCATTAAATATACCTTTTAATTAAACAAAAGATGGAGTAGTTATTATGCTAACTCGTCGTCAATTTTTAATAGCCGCTGCCGCAACTAGTTCTGCTGCAGCCATCGGTTATATACCTTTTGCCCAAAGCGAAAAACAATGGTTAGTGAGTGCTTGCACTAACAAACACAATGAGCACTTCGTAGCTGCTTTTGATTTAAATGGTCAAATCATTAGTCAAATTAAACTACCTGCCCGTGGACATGACGCTATAGCTATACCAAACAAACCTGGGCATGCATTAGTTTTTGCAAGGCGGCCTGGTACTTTTGTGCTCGAAATTGACTTTATTAACGGTGTGATAACACATGAGATTTCAGCTCAAAGCCATAGCCACTTTTATGGCCATGGGATTATCTCTGAAAAGCATAATGTACTATTAACAAGCGAAAATGACTTTGCTAGTGGTAATGGTCTTATTGTTGTACGCGATACACAAACCTATCAAGTACTTGAGCAATATTATTCTGGTGGCATTGGGCCACACCAATTAAAGCTAATGCCTAATGGCAACTCTATTGTTATTGCTAATGGCGGTATTCAAACCCATCCAGAACAGCCACGTAAAAAACTCAACATTGATACCATGGCATCTAACCTTGCTTACTTGAATATTAACTCAGGTAAAGTTGAAGGGGCATATTCTTTAGACAACCATAAACTCAGCATTCGCCATTTATCCGTAAGTAAGCAAGGGAAAGTAATCGCAGGGCTACAATACCAAGGAGCTAAAACAGACTTAGTACCTCTCGCTATTTCTCACCATGGCGAAGGGTCACTAACCTATTTATCAGCAAGTGAACACATATGGCGACAAATGAATCAATACACTGCTAGCGTTTGTATTGACGATAAGTTAGATATTTCCGCCATTAGTTGCCCTAGAGCTGATTTAATCACCTATTGGTCTTTAAAAAATGATGAATATCTAAGTAGTGAAAAATTTTCTGATGGTGCGGGGTTAACTTATATAGATAAAATATACGCTACTAGTGGCAAGGGGCATTTTATTACAAGCAAACTGGCTCGCAGCAGTCAAAATGGTGATAGCAACAGTGTAAAAAGCTCCAGTTTTTCAGGCTTAAAATGGGATAATCACCTAACTCATATCATTGCATAAATAGTATTTATAAAACCAAAATAATTTATAACTTGCCAACTGGTTCTACCATTGTTACTTTTATTATCAATAATAAAAACACGATAGTATTATGAAAGAATATTCTACAAGTGAGTCAACGGTATTATGTACAGATCAACATGTGCTTGCTATAACAACTTATCACCCAAAAAACCCTGTTAAAGCCGCACTTCTAATTGCGCCCGCTACAGGTATAAAAAGACAATTCTACGATAACTTTGCTTCTTATTTAGCTGAACATGGTTATGGCGTAATAACGTTTGATAATAGAGGTATTGGTGAGTCTTTAGTAGGTAAAATAACAAAAAATAACGCATCCCTTCAATGCTGGGGCGAAAAAGATATGCCTGCCGTATTTGACCAATTGAAACAAACCTTTCCTAATAGTAAATATCATTTAATTGGCCATAGTGCTGGTGGTCAACTTGTCGGGTTAATGCATAATGCAATGGATTTTAGTTCAATATTTAATGTTGCCTGTTCATCAGGGCGATTAAGAAATATGAATAAATCTTACCTTGTAAAAGCCCATTTTTTTATGAATCTTTTTATCCCTTTTAGTAATACCGTTTGGGGTCACACTAAGTCACAATTAGTAGGCATGGGAGAGCCTTTACCTAAAACGGTAGCCCAACAATGGCGAGAATGGTGTAACGGGCAAGGCTATGTAAAAACAGCCTTTGGAAAAACTGTACATAAGCATTTATATGACGAATTATCTATACCATCAATGTGGGTAAATGCTATTGATGATGATATAGCTAATGATAAAAATGTAGATGACATGATCTCTGTATTTAAAGCTTCACCTGCACACAAGTTAATATTATCACCTAAAGATCATGACCTAGATGAAATAGGCCACATGAAATTTTTCAGTAGAAAATCAAAAGTACTATGGAAACACGTATTGCATTGGTTAGAAACAAATTAACTCCGCTTGAAAAGTGAATTATCTAAAATTATCGAATGCTAAAATGATTTAATCATTAGCATTATTAGTAATGTTTATTATATGGTGTAGAACAAGCTATTGAACGAAGACAAAATTGTTTTATTTCTTCTATAAACTGATCTTCAGTATATTTATTTTCAAGTTGAGATAAAGGCCTTACGAGTACTTCAGCAATTATACCCACAATAGCAGTTGCAGCTAAATAAGTTGATTGTTCTATGAACTCCTTACTTTCAATTCCCTCTATAATTATTTTTTCAAATATCAAAGCATACGCTTTTCGATAGTTAAGTCTTTCCATTTCAACTAGAGGGTTAATGGGTTCAAATATTAGTGCAAAAGCTTGTTGTTGAGAGTGAATAGCACGACGAGAAAAGGTTGTAATAGCCTTACCTAACCTTTCATTCGGAGTGCCACAACCTGAAGATATATCATTAATAATTGCCAACTCTATTTCTGTTGCCACTTTAAAAACCTCAAGACAAAGTGACGCTTTACAGTCAAAGTATTTATATACTGTACCCACGGCTATTCCTGCATCTTGTGCTAACGATTCTATTGTTAAACTAGTGAACCCACCTGACTTTATTTGAGAAACCGCTTTATTTATAAGTAATAGCCTACGCGCTTGTTTATGCGCTTTAGTTTTTTCTGTTGCTTTATAAACCATAAATTTTGAACTTTACAGAAGAAGAGTATAAGTAAAAATATATCACAAAAACTTGAAATCTACAGTAGAACCATTAAAGTATGAACTCAAATTCACTTTTTGATTAGATGATGATTATATGACCTATAAACCTAACGCTGAACTAAACGCTGAAACGCATGAAGTACTTAATCAGCCAAATAACCTTGAAAATTATAATCTCTATCAACAGGATACCGCACTAAAAGAAGCTGTAAAAAGAGAAGGCGCCAATTGGTCAGAAAATGAACTAATCGCTTTGGGCGAAGAATTAGGAACAACAGAAATAATTGAACTGGGTTTTCAGGCAAATGAAAATAAACCAACTTTTTTTACCCACGACGCCCATGGGCACCGAAGAGATGAAATTCGTTTTCATCCTGCATATCATCAGTTAATGAAGTCATCCATTGAACATGGTCTCCACTCTTCTCATTGGGCTGTTCCTCAAAAAGGCGCTCAAGTTGCTCGCGCTGCAAAATTTTATCTAAAAACCCAAGTTGAAGCTGCGCACATGTGCCCTATAACTATGACATCTGCCGCTATTCCTGCTCTTATCAATCAAGCTGATATTTTAAAACGCTATGGGCCTCAAATAATGGCCAAACATTATGATCCAAGAAATATTCCTTTAGAGCAAAAGAAAGGCATTACTATTGGTATGGCGATGACCGAAAAGCAAGGCGGTTCTGATGTACGGGCAAACACCACTATTGCAGCCCCTATTGAACAAGAAGGCTCTGGTCAAGCTTATAGCTTAACAGGGCATAAATACTTTGTATCTGCACCAATGTCTGATGCATTTTTAGTGCTTGCTCACACAGAAAAAGGTTTGTCTTGTTTCTTTCTGCCAAGATGGAAGCCTGATGGCAGTAAAAACCCTATGCTAATTCAACAATTAAAATTAAAAATGGGTAATGTGGCAAATGCCTCATGTGAAACTGAGCTACGTGGTGCATATGCGCTTATGGTTGGAGAAGATGGTCGAGGCGTTGCAACTATTCTAAATATGGTTGCTATGACTCGCTTTGATTGCATGATTGGTTCTTCTGCTGGTATGCGTCAAGGTGTTGTGCAAGCGGTTAACCATTGTAGCCAACGTTCTGCATTCGGGGCTTACTTAATTGATCAACCCTTAATGCAAAATGTACTCGCTGATTTAATTATAGAAAGTGAAGCTGCTTTAGCAATAACAATGAGAATTGCCCGCGCAATGGACAATAAAGAAACATCTAAGAATGAAGAACTGTTAGTTAGAATTGGAACATCTATCGGAAAATACTGGATTTGCAAGCGTCAACCAGAGCATGCCTTTGAAGCAATGGAGTGCATTGGAGGTAGTGGTGTAATGGAAAACACGATTATGCCAAGACTATTCAAAGAATCCCCCATTAATTCAATATGGGAAGGCAGTGGTAATGTGCAGTGTTTAGATATGCTACGCACTATGCAAAAAATGCCTGAATGTATTAACGCTTTTATGGCTGAGCTAAATTTAAGCCAAGGAAAGCATGTAAATTTGGATGCCGCTATTAGTAAACTTAGTAATGAATTGTCTGATTTTAAAGACATTGAATATAGAGCACGAAGCATTGTTGAATTAATGGCAAAAACTTTTCAGGGTGCTTTACTTATTCAGTCAGGTGATAGTGAAATAGCCAAAGCATTTTGTGAGTCTCGTTTGGCCCCAAATTCCCTAGGCATAGTTTATGGCAACTTACCTACAGGTATTGATTGCGCTTATATTATAAAACGAGCAAGTGTAAAGGACTATTAATATCCTAAGATGGATTGCTGATCTTTCTTGGTCATTTTACTCACCACCAATAAATATGAATTATCCATCATCCGTTCAACCTCCCCTTGCGGTATTGAGCCATCAAGAATTACAGTTATCCATAATTTTTTATCCATATAAACGTTAGCACTACTAATTTTAGTTCAAAAAATACACAGGGTGTACAGCGTACACACAACAAGCTATACTTTGACAATAAATTAAAAAGGAGTCTGGTATGTCTACACTTTCAGTCAATACCGTACGTATACAGTTAAAAGCACCACCAATAAAAAGAGATCTAATAGATAAGGCGGCCAAACTACTCAATATATCTCGCACTGATTTTATGCTTTCTACTGCAACTGAATACGCAGAAGAAGTGCTTTTAGATCGCAGAGAGCATGCTCTTTGTGACAGTACGTTTGAGCGTTTCACTCAATTGATGCAAGAACCATTTACTGCTAATGAAAAGCTAAGTAAAGCATTAAGTAAAACTAAACCATGGAGCTAAATTCACCGACTGCAATAAATAAAGAACATGTAACAAATAATTTTGATTGTGGGGTGCCTTCTTTAAATAGTTGGCTATTAAAAAAAGCGCTGCGTAATTCGAGTAAAGGGTTCACTCAAACATTTGTTGTTAGCACCAATAACAATACAGTTGTTGGATATTATTCAACAGCAATGGGAACAATTAAACGACAAAACATTCCAAAAACGTTACAGCGTAATGCACCAAATGAAATTCCAATAGCCATATTATGCAGACTAGCCGTTGATATAAATCACTCAGGAAAAGGCTTAGGTGAAGCCATGTTAGTTAATGCTATTGAAAGAATAGAAAATGTGTCTGCACAAATAGGTTGTGCCGCAATTTTAGTGCATTATTTAGATGGTATGGATAAATTTTATCGACAATATGGTTTTATTGATATTGGCATTGAAAATACACTTTTTCTTCAAATAAACAACGCTAACTAGTTGCACTAGAAACTAAATAATGACTTTAAAGGTGTAGTAATATAGACTGCTGATCTTTCTTGGTCATTTTATTTACTACCAACAAATACGAATTATCCATCATGCGTTCAATTTCACCTTGCGGAATTGAGCCATCTAAGATCACAGTATTCCATAACCTCTTATTCATATGATAACCAGGAATTATTGAAGGGAATATATCACGTAACATTATTGCTTCATCTGGCTCACATTTAAGATTCAACCACCAGTATTGCTTTTCGCCATCGCCCTTACCCATTTTGCCCAACGCTAAAGTAGCAAACATTTTACTTTTCACTTTAAAAACTTTAACGTCATCACCAAAAGGATAATACAAAGAGGCTTCTGGTTTTGAAAGTAGATACTTTTCCACTTGCTCGCTTAGGTTGTCACTCACTATGTTCCCCTATTCTCTAGCTTATACAACTTGACATGGTTTACAGCTTTTAATTTATCTTAAAAAAAGCAACGCGGCTAGATAAACTAAAATAGCCGTGCACTAGATGATTTTATCCAATAGAAATACACATTATTATTGAGATACTAGCCATTGTGTTAACAATGACTCTTTCACTAACCCACTTTTACCATGAAACTTACCATTACTTTCAATAAAATAACTTCGCGGTAATTCACCGTACCAAGTAGGGTCAATAAAAAATCGACTCTGATCACCTTTACCATCAGCAAAATGGAAGTTGTTAAAATGACCCAATTCAAACTTTTCTATTATTTCAATACGCTCTTCATTTATTTCATCATTAGCATCAGTATTAATAATTACCACGGCTAAGTCATTATGTTGCTTTTGTAATGTTTGAATGATTGCTAACTCTTTAAAACATGCAGGACAATCAATTGACCACAATAATATTAACCATTGTTTTCCCATGTTTTGTTTCTTTACTTTAACCCATTGCTCCTTACTAAATTCTATAGAATTTGCATTGATATTACTGGCAAAAAACAAACATACAACAAGTAAAATACAATTAGTCTTTCTTATAAAGCTCATAATACTTGTACCAAGTGTCCTCGCTTAGGACGGTGCCATGATACATAACTAACATTGTCTTTTTTAATGATAAATGGTCGGTCAGAGCCGTTATCAGCCGTAGCTAACATTATTGCAGCAGTAAACGATTTTCCATTATCTGTTGAGTGTTGGTGCCATAATTCATGCTCGGTGCCATTAAACTGTGTCCAAACGATGTCTATATTATTACCATTTGTATTCATGTGAGGGTGAGCAGCTTGAGCTGAGTGCACACCTACAGAAATAGGCTTTGTTAATGTTCGTCCTTGATCATTACTTGAGGCATAGAAAATCCCCTTCCCTGCATCGCCTTGATTAAACCACACCATATGGTAGCGGTTATTGCCATTAATACTAATAGCGCCACCTTGATGAGGGCAGCCATTAATTTTCCAATGGTCGTAACTTATTTGGTAGGGTATTTTTTGTGCGTTTTCGCCTTGAGCTAATGTTAACAAAGCAAACTCGCGAATATTATCTCCATATATATGTCGCCATAATATTGCTAACTCGCCATGATTATTATAATTCATAGCGATACGACAACAAACACAAGTATTATTCGCTAACTGCTCATTAGAAAAATTTGTTTCATTTTTTCTATAATTAGCTCTGCCAATATACAATGCTGAGCCATTTGTTTTCTTCCCTTCTTTTCGAAGCTGATAAGCTAAACGTGAGTCAAGCCAAACAATGCTAATGTCACCCTCATCGGTTACTAACATTTCATTAAAGCTATGTCCTGTTAGCAAGTTGTCATCATTAACGGTTACTGGCTTGGTAAATGTTTTACCATAATCACTAGAATAGGAAAAACGTACATCTGCAGTATATTTTTTCTCTTTTGGTGTTGCCCATGACAAATAAACGCCTTGATACTTATCGAAAGCTATTTTCGGTCGGTTTTCATTGCGGGCTGATATTTTTTCTTTATCTATCGCAATATTATTAACCGCTGAAAATTTTAAGCCATTATCCGTTGATATTTGAAAATAGAGGTTAGAGTTTAATGCCCATAAACGCCATAAATCACCATTTGGCGCAAATGTTGAAGTAACGGTTTTAGCACAAGTAATATCTGTTGCTTCACAGTTATCTGTTTGCATCATTTTTGCTGATGTTTCTTTTGCGAGTGTTGCTTGGTGATTATGCTCTACGGCAACACTGTTATTTACAGTAAGCAATAATGAAGCAAACACGGTCAAAAATAATGATTTATAAATAAGTATGGGCATAATACTTCCTTTACCAATTATAACTTAAGCCAACATAGGCTGTTCTTGGTGCACCAGGCGAAAGCTGTGTTTTGCCATATCGATAAGATGCTTCTTGTGCATATTCTTCATCAGAAATATTCAATATTCTAGCATGAAATGCAAGTTGCTCAGATACCTGATAACGCGCTTTTAAGTTACCGATAGTGTAGCCATCTTCAATGCGATCATTACCTTCACTATCTTGACTGTTAGCATCATCTAACCAGTACTCACCAATAGATTGCACCTCTAACATGGCAGTAAAACCTTGCAAGAAATCAGGCATGTAACGCACACGTACATTAGCAATATAATCAGGAGCAGCTGACATTTCATTACCAGCATATTTCTCATGTTCATCAAACTCATGCTCAGATTGGCTATAAGCAGTACTAATATTTAATTGCTCAGTAATTTGCCATAAAATGGATGCTTCAACTCCTTTATGGATAACACGAGTAGCATTGGTTAAATAACGTTGACCATCATCGTTATAAGCGTGAACAATACCGTCATCAACATCCATATAATAAATAGCCGTATCAAAGGTAACTGTTTTCCAGTTCGCTTTATAACCTAGCTCGTAAGTATCTGACGTTTCAGGATCTACCGCTTTTGCATCACCATCATCTTTCACGGTTAAATGATATATGCTGCCTGCCGTAGGTAAGCGAAAACTATTGGCATAACGAACATAAACGCTGCTATCTTCAGTTAAATGATAGTTTAAACTTGCTTTAGGGCTAAAATGTTTAAAATCATCACTTCTGTTTTCTACACTTATTTTGCCATGACCAATATCGCCATAAATCCCTAAGTGATTATCAAAGTCATATTTAGCATAGTCGTAACGAGCGCCTAGAGTTAAATCAAGCTTTTCAGTTAAGCTACGCTTGTGCTGAATATAAGGAGATATACTGATAAACTGAGTTGTATCATCATAGAATTTTTCCCCTTTTACAAAAGTATCTGCACCCCAACCAGAGGTAGTAAAATCAAGTGGCTGATAAGAAAGTTGATCACCTTCTGTCAACTCGATATCTATCCCTGTAGTTGTTTCACTATCACTACTGTGTTCAAAGTTTGCTAAGGCTAATAAACCTAAAGTTTGCACTTCAGATTCTACTTTCGGCATGTTTTGATTCCAAGTGGCGGTATAGTCATTGGTACGATAACGATAATAAGGAATAACTGAATAAAAGTTATTTCCATCCGCTTTATCCCATTGTGTTGAAAGGCGCATATACTGTGTTTTTCTCAACGGGTCGCTAGCTAAAACGGTATCTGAAAGGCCTGAATTAGTTTTATCATTTTCATATAAATCTTCTGTTAAACTTGCCGCCATTTCCTGCTCAAGATCTGAGGCAACAAAAGACGTAATTAAGCGTTCATTATCACCTAAATCAAGTTCATGGCGAAAAGTTAACTCACCACGTTCAGAGCCAGTATGATCACGCCAGCCGTCATTTTTTAAATATGAACCTGCAATTCGAAAACCCTGAGTGTCAGATATTTTATTACTATGGCTAGCTTGTACTTTCGTGTACTCATCTTCACCTAGCATTAAATCAATACTGGTTTGTGGTGATTCGGCTACATCAGCGGATAAAATATTTACTGTAGCTGCTACAGCACCTGAACCATAAAGTGCCGTTCCGGCACCCTTTAATACTTCCATGCGGGCAACATTTGAATTAAAGCTAGACCACCACAACGCATTATGATTAAAAAATGCGGCAGATTGCAGTGGAATATTATCTTGTAAATACAGGTAGTAACCACCTGTATTCATTGGCATTCTAATAGCTGCTTTATGGCCTTGACCACCCGAAAGTTGGTCAATTAACACCCCTGAAATACTGTTCAATGATTCAGCAACATGCTGACCATTATCAAGCGCTAGCTCTTCTTTACCAACGCCTTTTACAGACATTGCTAAATCGGTATCTAAAGACTCTTGACGTGTTGCGGTTACGGTAATTCGTTCAAAACCAGCAGCTTCATCATCCATAACGGGTGTTTCTGCAAAAGCAGCACCACAATATTGACTAACGAGAAGAGAAAGCAACGATATTTTTATTTTTTTATTCATGTTGATAGCTATTATTTTGATTATTTAAATTACCGCCATAATAAAATAATTTTACATTCTTGCAGTGTGACAAAATGTCGCAAACACACTATTATATTCGTTTTAATAAAGCTAACTCAATGAATTATTGAATAATACCGGCTTGTTTCAAGTGATTTTAGCAATTCAATTCGCTTAGCTTTCATTCGGGCATAACTCCTCCTCGTCACCTGCTAGGGAAAGTGACTGTAATACCCCAACAGCACTGTAGTCAAAAAACACCTGTTCTTGAAAATTTATTCTCATTAAAATTTGAACCATCAATTAATCTGATTGGTATAATACTCAGACAATGGCACAATAGGATGGTAATTTTTTAACGGGAATGTAAATGAAAGTTTTTTTTAGCTTAGTATTTATCTTACTAAGCAGTAGTAGTTATGCCACAGAGCAAGCAGAACAACTTTTTAATCAATTAAAACCATCTCTTTATCAAATAAAGTTAATAGACAAAGCCAGTGGTGAAAAATCATCTATTGGTTCAGGTTTTCAAATCAGCAGTGATGGTATTATTGCCACTAACTATCATGTTATTTCAAGCTATGCCTTACACCCCAAAAAATACAAAATAGAATATCTTGATGGCGAAGGAAACAAAGGAGATTTATCCTTACAAAGTGTTGATGTTATTAATGATCTTGCTTTAGTTCGACGTGATGTTGAACAAGAAATGAAATTCTTTCAGTTATCACAAGCCACACCTCATAAAGGTGAACAATTATTCTCATTAGGTAACCCGCATGATTTAGGTATGATCGTTGTGCCAGGTACTTACAATGGTTTGAAAAAAGAATCATTTAACGATCGCATTCATTTTACTGGCTCAATCAATTCAGGTATGAGTGGTGGCCCTGTTGTAAACAAAAATGCAGAAGTTGTTGGTGTTAATGTTGCAACATCAGGTAATTCTATCGGATTTTTAGTTCCACACGACAAGTTAGTAGTGCTTTATCAAAGCTTTACGAAAACGCCACCTACTTCAATAGAAAAACAAATGGCTGAACAACTAATGGCGAGCCAAGATAAGTTAATAACATCAATTCTCAATAGCCCATGGCAAGAAAAACAGCTTGGCGAAAATAGCGTTATTCCTATTATTGATGTGCCCTTTATTCGCTGCTGGGGTGACTCAAATGCAGATAAAGCAGATGCTTTAATTTTAACAGCTGTAGCTAATTGCTCGTTAGATGAGAATACTTATATTTCTTCTCACTTTTTTACTGGCACAATGGAAATAGAATTTCGTACTATGAAAGCTAAAAATATAAGTGCTAATAAGTTTTACCATTTATACCAACAACATATTGCGCGTGCAGGAGCAGGCAATAGAGCAAACAAAGAAAATGTTACTGAATATCAATGTCATAATGACTTAGTAATACCTGACAACCAAGCTATCAATAACAAAACTATTTTTTGTACTCGGGCTTATAAAAAATTTCCTAATTTATTCGATATCCTTTATTTAAGTGCTTCTGTAGACAAAAACAAACAAGCGTTAGTAAGCCACTTTACTATTGCAGGCATTAGTCAACCCAATGCTTTAGCCTTTACTCGTCAATTCATGGAGGCAGTATCATGGAAATAGAGAGCATGGAAATAACGAACATAGAAGAAGAGGACACGGATGTAGTGACGGATAGAGTGAAAACAAAAGAAATAATCATTGAAGAAGTTAGTCGAAACCATAAGTTACTTCATCGACATAAACTGTCACAAGAACAAATTCATATTGGTCGCGATTATCATAATGATATCATTTTAGCTGATCCTCATATTTGCCCCAGTCACATAAGCATTGAACAAGTTAATGGACAATGGCAAATTACCGATAACCAAACAGTAAACGGCTCTTTTATTGAAAACATAAATGAAAAGAAGCGCTCTGCTAATCATCATATAATAAAAGATGGTGATGTAATCACTTTAGGTAAAAGTCAGTTACGAATATTATTTGCAGATCATCCAGTAGAAGCAACGGTAACCTTTAGCCCGTTTGAAAGTTTTATTAATTTAATGCGTCACCCTGTAGCATTAATATTAAGTATTGCTTTATTTACATTAATCGCGGGGGGTGTTTTCTATCTAAACACGCCAAAAGAAATTAATTTTAGTCAGTTATTAGTACCGACAATTAGTATGACATTAGGGTTTGCTCTATGGCCCGCGGGGGTCGCTTTGGTATCTCACTTAAGTAAGCATGATGCTAGGGTGATGGCACAACTTGGCGTGAGTTTTGTCTTTTTCAATCTTATGTGGTTCAGTGATGTGTTAGAGAGTATTGTTAGCTTTAATAGCGCTAGCAATTCTATATTACCATTGTTCGTAATGTTGATTTCTGTAATGCTAGCTTTTAGCCTATTCTGGTTAAATGGCTATATTGGTTTTCATATGACAGCTAAACGTCGTATTGTTGTTGCTGCAAGTATCACTAT
>JADGDH010000004.1:2951-5039 GCA_016745015.1 Colwellia sp. | reverse complement strand
ATATCACCATAAAGATTATTAAAACGCGTTGCAATATCACGTGCTAGTTCTAAATGCTGTTTTTGATCATCACCAACAGGTACACTATCTGCACCATATAACAATATATCAGCCGCCATTAATACAGGATATGTGAATAGACCTGCATTCATGTTCGCCTCAGATTTTTGCGACTTATCTTTATACTGCGTCATGCGGTTTAATTCACCCATTTGGGTGTAACAACTTAATATCCAACTCAACTGCGCATGTTCTGGCACATGAGATTGAATAAAAATAGTACTTTGCTCAGGGTCGACACCGCAAGCCAAATAAAGCGCTAAACCATCTAAAGTCGCTTTGCGTAAATCTTCTGCTTTAGGGCGAACTGTAATAGCATGCTGATCCACCAACATATAATAACATTCATGGCTAGATTGCATATTGACCCATTGCTTTAATGCGCCCAAATAATTGCCAATAGTTAATTCACCTGATGGCTGACAGCCACTTAATACGATAGGTTTACTCATGATTTTCCTTTATTCATTATTTTAAACGTTTGCTAATTCTGCACGCATTTCATCAATAGCGACTTTGTAATCTGCTTGTGAAAATATGGCTGAACCAGCAACAAACATATCAGCACCTGCTGCTGCAATTTCAGCAATATTACTCGCCTTAACACCACCGTCTACTTCTAAACGGATATCTCGACCACTTTGAATTATTCTTTCTTTAACTAAACGCAGTTTGTCTAGCGTAGTAGGAATAAACGATTGCCCACCAAAGCCTGGGTTTACTGACATCAATAAAATCACATCAAGTTTATCCATTACAAAATCTAAGTAATGTAATGGCGTTGCTGGATTCAAAACTAAACCCGCTTTACAACCATGATCTTTTATTAACTGTAAGGTACGATCAACATGATCGCTTGCTTCAGGGTGAAAAGTAATAATATCGGCACCTGCTTTAGCAAACCCCGGAATTAAACTATCTACAGGCTTAACCATTAAATGTACGTCAATGGGCGCGGTAATACCGTAATCACGTAATGACTGACAAATCATCGGGCCAAACGTCAAGTTAGGAACAAAATGATTGTCCATAACATCAAAGTGCACCACATCTGCACCCGCAGATAAAACCTTAGCAACATCATCACCCAAACGTGCAAAATCAGCTGATAAAATAGAAGGAGCAATTAAAAAAGAAGACATACATTTTCTCAATAAAAATAGATGGACGTATTATACCCAAGACAACTGTAAATGCGAATACTGTACCAGCAAAGCAAATTCGATAGAGATATTTGTGCACTTAATTTGCACAAATAAAACATCTTTGCACCATGTTGGAGCGCGATTATCATTATAGTTTTTTATGTTCTTACAAAACAATTATCATAACCAATTGTTAATAAAGATTTATTAAAATAATTTCCTTTCAATTTTCATGCAGGCATCATCTTTGCTAAATACACACTAGGTTCAAAAATTTATAATTTATAATTAGAGAGAGAAACATGAAAAAATCACTATTAAGTATCGCACTAACATCACTTTTAGCCACAACAGCTTTTACTTCAACTCAAGCATCTGCTGTTGAAGGGCTTAGCGCCAATGTAGCAGCTACTTCTAATTACTTATGGCGTGGTCTAGAACAAACAAACGGAGCAGCAGCAATTTCAGGTGGTATTGATTACGCTGATGACTCTGGCTTTTATGTAGGCACTTGGGCTTCAAACGCTGATTGGGCCGATGGCATGACTTATGAATTAGATGTTTATGGTGGTTTTGGTGGCGATATCAATGAAAGTATTTCATACGATGTTGGTTTTATTTATTACGCCTACCCTGATGAAACATCAGGTGATGCTGATTTTTCTGAAGTTTATGGTAGTATTTCTTTCAACTCATTCACTGTAGGTTTAGCAGTATTAACCTCTGGTGAAGGCGCAGATGCGGGTGATACCATTTATGCAAATATTGATTACAGTATTGAGCTAAGTAACGAAGCCGAAGTAAATTTACATCTTGGTTCATATAGTGGTGATTGGTTAGCTGAAGACATTATTGACTACGGTGTTAGCATCTCTAAGTCTGG
>JADGDH010000004.1:0-2851 GCA_016745015.1 Colwellia sp. | reverse complement strand
CATTTTTTGGATTTAATCGAATTATTACATTATAGTTTTCATTAACTTTCATTAGTATTCACTTTGAGCTAAAAAATCAATTTTCACCATCATAGAGTATGTTATCACCCAAATGATAACGGTGTTCAATGTTAGGTGAACAATTAATAAAATGGCGAAATAGGCAGACAAAAATCTAATTCAAATTTTTCATTTTTTGTCAAAAACTGATTTTGATGATAATGAACATAAGCAGGCGTCGATAACATTTTATACCCTGAAGTCGGTAACCAATGCTCTAATATGTTGCTCAATTGTGGTAATAACTCACCATATATTCCCTGTAATTTAAATACAGCATGCAAGCCTGCTGGAATCGTCATGCTATTAACCACACCACGACGCAGAATAGGATAGTCAATAGAGATACAAGCCACATATCGGCACTTTTTAAGCTCTACCCATGCTGGATTTGAGTGGTGCAAACCAAATTGTTGTGAAAAGTCGCGCCCTTGTATATTCGCCCATGTTTTTAATATTTGCCAAGCTTTTGCTATAGAACGATCATACCCTTGATGTCTGACATAAGCGACGTGTTGCTGTGGTAGCTCTATTAATTCACATTTTGGAATAATCATAGTATTAAGGCGTTGATAACAGGCAGTAATCTCTTTATCCGCTAGAAAAGGTTTATTTTGGTGCTGACATTCACTTTTTCGCCAAACACCTGGTGACATATCAAAAGTTGATTTAAAGGCACGACTAAATGATGATACGGATGAAAATCCTGATTTGTTGGCGACATCCAACACCGAAGATTTAGCATCGAACATTAATTGATTAGCTGCAAATTCCATACGCGTACGCCTAATATAATGATGCACAGGCTCACCTACAACCGCTTTAAAAACACGATGAAAATGTTGTTCTGAATAAGCAGCAAGGGCAGCTAGTTCTTTCGCTAATAACTCACGACTAATATCCTGATGGATAAAATATAGCACGTCGTTAATACGAGATGTTTGTTGACTTGTTTGCATTTTTACACGAATAGCATAGCTGGACATATATAACAGCATAAACGGACAGGTAAATACATTCAAGCTATCGTACTCTTTAAATAATTAGTAAAAGAGAAAATTGACCATGAAATTAGCTAAACCATTACAAAATATTCAACCATCTTATATCCGTGAAATATTAAGTGCTGCATGCTCTCCAGATGTTATCTCTTTGGCAGGAGGATTACCCGATGACACAACATTTCCGCTAGAATTAATGAGTAAATCATTAAAAGACTTACCTAACCGAGCTCAGTTATTTCAATATGGAAATACCGCAGGATATGCACCATTACTCGAACATTTTAGAGAGCGTTATCAATTACCATCATCACATGACGGCATAGTTTGCACGGGATCACAGCAAGGATTAGATTTAATTGCTAGAGCATTTATTAACCCTGGCGATCATATTGCGATGGAAGCACCAAGTTACTTAGGTGCGATTCAAGTATTTAGCCTTGCCCAAGCTAAAATTAAGAGTATTTCACAGCGAGTGGATGGTCCCAATTTAGAAGAATTAGAAGCCTGTTTTACAACTAAAAATATTACCCTTTTTTACGCCGTACCTGATTTTCATAACCCAACAGGTGTATGTTGGTCTTTAGCAGTACGCCAAAAAGTCGCACAATTGTGCCAAAAATACAATGTCACATTTATTGAAGACGCTCCTTATCGTGAACTTAGATTTAACGGAGAACATTTACCACTAGTTTCAAGTTTTTGTCCTGATAACTCAATGGTATTGCGCTCATATTCTAAAATAGCGACTCCCGGCATAAGGCTAGGTCTGGTTACAGGTAGACTAAACTGGATATCTGCGCTTAATAAAGTAAAACAAGCCGCAGATTTACATTCAAATACTCCAATGCAAGCGGTATTGTTGGATTTATTACAACATGATGAGTTTATTCAGCATCTAGCAAAGTTACGTCATCTTTACCATGCTCGATACAAAGCACTAATTCAAAATATTTCCCTTAAATTACCAGCATATTGTCATTTAAATACTGTTGATGGAGGCATGTTTATTTGGTTATCATTACCTAAATGTGATGTAGACGCCTTAGCAAAATCTGCACTGGAACATGGTGTGGCGGTGGTGCCAAGCTCAGTATTTTATCAAGATAGAGCAAGCGTTGCTTCAGCCTTGCGATTAAACTTTACCAACGCCAGCATAGAAGAACTCGGCGATGCTATTGAACGTTTAGCTAAGGTTATAAAAAATTATTGCCCAAGTTAAGTGGTTAAGTGGTTAAGTGGTTAAGTGGTTAAGTGAAAGTTTTATTTAATAATGGCTATAAGTAAACCCTAAGCTACCATTAAATAAGACTCTCGTCTTAGATTTTTAGCTTTACGCTGATACGAACCTTTTCCTTTTTTGGCTTTCACTACCTGCATTTTATACAACTTTGATGTAACTAACGCCGCTAAGAAATTATCTTTAATTTTCCCTCGACCTAGATCTGCTTCACTCAAATTAGCTTTCGCTAATGACTTTTTTTGCTTGCTCATAATTTTTCCTTTATGGTTATTTATTCATCTCAATAAAATAATGTCTGTTTATTATACAGCTTAATGCATAGAACGTGTGCCTCCTGAGGTTTTTGTTAATCAATTTTTAGAATCACAACGAGTAGTCAGTGAGCTAAAAAAAATATTTACTAATCAAATATATGGAAAAAGACCTTGATGGCACAAGAGAAAAGCCTTACTTTAATGTAACTGACATTGACGCATTACTTGGTAAAAAGTATAATCGCGCATCACTTGAAGCGATAGCTGGCATAGCTAAACCTTTATAAATTAAT
>JADGDH010000097.1 GCA_016745015.1 Colwellia sp. | reverse complement strand
ATGCAAGAATTAAAACCATTAACTAACCGTCAACAGCAAATATTTGATCTTATTAAAGAGAATATTCAAAATACAGGAATGCCACCTACCCGAGCTGAAATTGCAACATTTTTTGGTTTTAAATCAGCTAATGCAGCAGAAGAACATTTAAAAGCTTTAGCTAAAAAAGGCTATATTGAAATGTTACCTGGAACTTCTCGTGGTATACGTTTAGCTGAGCAGTTTATTGAAGAGGAAGGGTTGCCACTTATTGGCCGAGTTGCTGCGGGCGAACCTATATTAGCTGAAGAGCATGTTGAAGATCATTATCAAATGAATGGTAACTTATTTCATCCTGCCGCTGATTACTTGCTACGCGTAAATGGTGAAAGCATGAAAGATATTGGTATTTTAGATGGTGATTTGTTGGCGGTGCATCAAACTACTGATGTGCAAAATGGACAAGTTATTGTGGCTAGAGTTGAAAATGATGTTACGGTAAAGCGATTTAAACGCGATGGTAATATTATTTATTTACATGCAGAAAATGAAAATTTTGAACCTATTAAGGTTGATCTTACCTGTCAAGAGTTCAATATTGAAGGGCTTGCCGTTGGCGTTATTCGTAATGGCAATTGGATGTAGTTTATAAGTTTTTTACTCGTAACGCGTTTAATTGTTACAACGGATACCATAACCCACCTTCTTTCAAAATAAACCAAGGCTTTGAATACCAATAATATTGACCTGGTTTACTGATGCTGGCAGCAGTGCAATTACAGCGTACTCGCCCTGTAGGTAAATCACCGCTAAAATTAATGGTGAAACTGCTATCACCTTGCCATTGTATTTTTTGTTTGCCTAAACCAGAAATATAACAGTTTAATCCTGATTTATAAAAATCGTCAGTCTCTATAGCAAAAGTAACACTGGAAGTCTGTTTGTATTCATAAATGGTTTCAGCTTGATCGCCTTGTAATTGTAAGTTAAAAGGCAGTGAATTTAACTTGTTACGCAAACCTGAAATTTTATCGTAAGGCATTGAAGCAGGAAAGCGAGGTATACTCGTTAAATCAGTGTGTAAACCAACGGCTCCTGACTGTTGTGAAAAGGCAATAAAGTTATTATCTTTGACCCAGTTCTGTATAACCGGACTATATTCACCGTAAGGATAAGCATAATAGTGCCAACTTTGGCCTGTTTTCTCTTTAATAATATCTTCAGCTTTTAATAACAGCTCAGTTTGTTTAATTAGCCACTGAGTTTGCGTTAAATTGTCAGTGATACGAGTGATAGAGTCGTGTTCAAAACCATGATTAGCAATAATAACGTCTTCATCTGCTAAAGACTTTAGTTGTGCCCAGGAAAGGTAGAGAGATGATTTTCCTTTGTTGATAGTACGTTCACTTCTAGAAATAATGGCAGGGTTAACAAAAATGGTATAAGGGTAGTTAAATTTATCAAGTAAAGGTTTAGCTTGAGTTAATATATCACTATAAGCATCATCAAAAGTAATGGCGACAGTTTTATCTTTTAATGGTTGTTGGTTTTTAATTTTTTCTACTATTTGTGATAAAGGCACTACATTAAAACTGTGCTCTTCTAAGTATTTTAAGTGCACTTCAAATTGTGTAGGTGTGATACTGGTGCTTTTGGGAGTAGTATCGCTAACATGATGATATTGTAAAATGACTGCGCCAAAACTAGCAGAATGGAAAAAAAATAAAAAAATGGCGGCAAAATTAATTCTCATTAGGTTTTCTCTTATGATAGCGATAGTCTAAAATAACGCCTTTTTATTGAAATGCCTAGTAATAAACCTCAGCTCGGCTTAATAAATACTTCTATAGCGGCTATTTTTACTAACTTCTGCGTTAAATGTACTTGCAATAGGCAAGCTATTGACGCGTAATTTGCCTTGAATTGAGAAAAAAATCTCTCGCTATATATATTAGGTTAGATATTTATTTACAATTTCAAGTAGTTAGTTATCTCTTAAGCCGAGTTGATGTTAATAAGGAACACTTCTTGTTTAAAATTACCGATCTAGATCAACATAAGCAATTATTGTTACTCGCATTGCCTATGATCCTTTCAAATATAACTGTGCCACTTCTGGGATTAGTTGATACTGCGGTAATTGGTCACTTGTCGCACGCTTATTTCTTGGGCGGTAGTACCATTGGTGCTATGATTATTACGTCTGTTATTTGGCTTTGTGGTTTTTTGCGTATGTCTACTACTGGGCTTAGTGCCCAGGCTTTAGGATTAAATAATATTGATAAAAATTTATTGGTATTGTTTCGAGGTTTAGCCGTTGCCTTTACCTTAGGTTTAGTCTTTATTTTCTTGCAATATTCATTTCTTAATACCGTACTTAACTTGGCAGGAGGATCTGAGCAAGTACAGTTTTATGCTCGCCAATATAGTGAAATTCGTATTTGGGGTTTTCCTGCATCGTTAGGTAATTTAGTTATTCTGGGCTGGCTAATAGGTAATCATCAAACTAAATCAGTGATGTGGTTGTTAATTCTTACCAATTTAATAAATGTAGTTTTAGACCTAATTTTTGTTTATGGTTTTCATTGGCAAGTGCAAGGCGTAGCCTTTGCAACGCTTATTGCTGAATATTGTGGAATGATATTTGGGTTGAGTATTGTTTTTCTTCGATACAAAATGCCTATGAAAGCTATGCTAAAAAGCAGTGGATTACTATTAACATCAGTTATAGAGCGTTCAAGTTTACTGAGTTATTTTAAGCTTAATTGTGATATTTTAATTCGTACCTTATGTTTAGAGGTTTGTTTTATTTTTATCACATTTCAGGGCGCTAGATTAGGCGATGATGTGGTTGCAGCCAATGCTATTTTAATGAATTTTCTATTACTAATATCTTTTGGTTTAGATGGCATAGCAAATGCGACTGAAGCGATGGTTGGCAAAGCTCATGGCGAGAGAAATACTGACAAATTTCGTAGAATAGTAAATATAGCTTTATTTTGGACTAGTTTTTTTGCAGTAGCTTACTCTTTGTTTTTTGCTTTTGCAGGAGAATGGTTGTTAACACTTATTTCTGATATTCCAAGTGTTATAAATTTTGCTAAAGAATATTTATTCTGGATGGTGTTATTACCTGTTATTTCTTGTTGGTGTTTTTTGTTCGACGGTGTATATATTGGTCTGATGCAAGCAAAAGCAATGCGTAACAGTATGATTATTGCCACCTTTGTTTGTTTCTTTCCGCTGTGGTGGGTATTGAAAAATTATTTATCAGTGGAAATGGGAAATCATGCACTTTGGGCTGCATTTTCTTTTTTTATGCTTGCTAGGGGAGTCACTTTAGCTTTGCATTATCAGTACAAAGTTAAACGAGTCTATCTATAAACTTAATCTTTTTTAGGTTTTAAATTTGGAATGCTTGTACCACCCATTGTTTTTAATACAATGCCAATAGCAAAACAGATGAACGTGATAGCGCCCATGGCTGCTTTATATTCTTTGGTTACGTCGCCTCCATAAATTATTGTTATCACTACACCAATTGCTGCACAAACAAAACTGATGTTAGAAATGCCCGTCATTATTTTTTGCCAAAGATGTTTAGGGTGATGTTTAACAGTTTCCATTAGTATTACCATGTAAAGTAAAGAACGTACATTCTAGTCATTTAATTTTAGTTGATTAATTATAAAATGATTTGATAAGCGTCAAACTTAAGCTTTTTTTTGAAAAAAATACAGTATTACTTTTGCTAATAACCAACCACAAAGAAGACCTAAGGTATTCGCCATCATATCTAACCATTCGCCATAGCGATTTACATAAGGCTGAATTAATTCAATTGCGCCACTAAAAGCAATAAAAGCAACAACGATAGCTAAATAGTATTTAGGCTGTTTTAATGCCGTGGGGAAAATTAATGCAGCGTAAGCAATAAAATGGTGTGTTTTGTCTGTGCCAGGAACACTCGGTAAATAAGTTGATGGCCAAAGTGATAATGTTGCAATACTCGCTAATAATATTAAGGTGATATAAAGCCAGTATTTTTGAATTAAATAAATCATCGATGCTACTTTTTATTACTTGATTTACGTTTATTTAGCTTAGGATTATTAAGAATATTAAACCAACGATTAGCAAAAATACCTAGGTAACCCCAAGCTGCAATTAAACAGGCTAACGCGATAATAATAAGCCCAACAACTTGCCATAAATGGTGGTTGAAATAACCAACAGCAATAAAAAACATCCCTAAAATAAAAAGGCCAAGACCACGTAAAAAAATTGATAAACTACGTTTTGGATCTTGACCAAGTTTAGCGAGCAAATTATTCATAGGTGTTTATTGGAATCATTATACAGATTAAAGCACAGATTAAAGCACAGATTAAAGCACAGATTAAAGCACAGATTAAAGCACAGCCTAAAGCACAGCCTAAAGCTGCGGATGACTTAATAGTATGAGTGATCACCACGTTGATGTTCAGTAACATCTTTAACACCTTTAATTTCGTCACCCATAATGTCAATTAGCTGTGTTTCAATACCATCTTTTACTGTCACATCTATTTGACTGCAACCATTGCAACCGCCACCAAATTGCAATACTACATAACCATCATCGGTGATTTCAACTAAAGTACATTCGCCACCATGCCCCGCCAATTGAGGATTAACCTCAGCTTGTAAAAAATAGTGAACACGCTCAAATAAAGGGGCATCATCCGCTACTTTACGTAATTTTGCATTGGGTGCTTTAAGAGTAAGTTGAGAGCCCATTTGGTCAGTAGTAAAATCAATTTCAGCTTCTTCTAAAAAGCCTTTACTGTCAGCATCAACCATGGCAGAAAAACCGTCGAAAGGTAATTCCAAATCATCAGGCTCTACCGCGTCAGCAGGACAATATGATACACCACATTCAGCTTTAGCTGTTCCAGGGTTAACAACAAATACTCGAATATGGGTGCCCTCTGCTTGCTGAGATAATAGCTTAATAAAATGCTCTTGGGCGGTAGGTGATATAGTGATCATAATACAGTAACTCTCTTGTTTTCTTCATTTTGAAACAGGATATACTCATGATGCTTCAAAATACAGGGTTCTTGATAATTTAAAGGCTTGAGTATACTTGAGTGTTTTACTCAAGTATGAGTATTTTACTCCGCAATCTTACGATGTGCTAATGATTTTTATGCTTTATTTGTTCAACCAGCACAAGAGTACTTATCGCAGCAAGTAATCCTTCACTTGAAAACACCGTTGCCAGATGAAGTATCATGAGTATAAGTGTTAGGTAAGGTTAAGCAAATCGTTGTTACGGTGACTTTATCAACGCCTTCGCCTTTTAATATTTTACTAATTTCATTGGTTGTACTGCCTGTTGTTAATACGTCATCAACTAAAATTACGTGTTTGACATTGTTAGGCAATTCTTTAGCTAATGTGAAAGCATTAGCTAAATTATTACGCCTTTGACTACCTGTTTGTCCAACTTGGCTTTTGTTTTTTTTCGTGCGAATAAATGCGTGTTTATCATAAGGTAGTTGCAAATGTTGAGCGAAAGGTTTTGCGAGCAAATGGGCTTGATTATAACCGCGAATTTGCCACTTACTAATATGTAATGGCACACTGAGAACAAGGTCTACAGGTGAACTTAGTTTTGCTAACTCTTCTTTTTTCCATTGCTGTGCAAGTAAGTTAGCAAACAATGAAGCAAGCTCAAAACGCCCTTGATATTTTAATTGTGGTAACCATTGAGTGAAGGGTGGCAGATAAGGTGAAAGACAAACTAAATGATCGAAATGTATATTAGGTAGTGCTTTGTTGATTGAAGGCCAGTTGAGCAAGTCGCCTTGAATAATGTTTTGTTTAAAAAGTGGTAAATCTCTAAAGCAAGATGCGCATATTAATGTTTGCTTGAGCGTAATATTATCAGATAAACTATTACCACATAGATCACATTGCCCTAATGAAAATAATAATTTGCTATACAGTGTTTGAATTTTTGTTTGCCATTCCATTGTTATTATCCATTTTGTAAAATAGAGATCATTTATTTATTCTCTTAGAGGTGAGCATGGCAGAAACTCTCAATATTTCCAATTTTTCTAAATTATCATCTTTAAAAGAAGATCAAAAAATACCCTTAGTATTGATTCATGGCTGGGGATTAAACTCAGCTGTTTGGCAGCCTTTTGTTGACAATTTATCTGATGTTTTTTTCGATATGTTTAACATTATCACCATTGATTTACCTGGTTTTGGTACTAATATAGACAAAGATATCCATCCTTATTCGCTAACTAATATTTGTCAATATATTACTAATACAATAGCGCAACCTGCCATTTATTTAGGTTGGTCATTGGGTGGTTTGGTTGCCACTGAAATGGCGCTATGCTACCCCGAAAAAGTTTTGGGTTTGATCACTGTGGCAAGTTCACCACGCTTTCTTGAAGAAATACCGACAAAAGAAGAAAATAATCAAGAACGATGGTCAGGAATAAAAGTCAAAGTGCTTGAGTCTTTCTACCAACAATTGCAAATTGATACTAAAAAAACAATTAGTGGCTTTTTGAAAATACAAGCGATGGGTAGCCCACATATTCGCCAAGATATAAAGCAAATTAGTCAGTTAGTTTTTCAGCATGAAATGGCAAGTAAAGCGACACTTGATCAATCATTAAAATTATTAGAAAGCAGTGATTATAGAAAACAACTGGAAGCTATTAAGCAACCCTTTTTGCGTTTGTATGGTGAAGCTGATAGCTTGGTGCCTAAGTTAATTATAGAAAAAATTGCAAAACTTGCTGAAAATAGTGAGCAACATGTTTTTAAACAAGCCTCTCATGCACCTTTTATTTCTCATGCAGATGATTTTAAACAAATACTTTCTAACTGGCTTGTAGCAAAGGCTAATAACAACTTTTTCTAATTTTTTTACTTTACTTTTTTGTTGTTTTGGTTGATAATTAATCAGTAAAAGTGTTATTAATTGAGGAGAATTTGATGGACGTTCAATCAGCATTTAATTCGGGTGTGCAAGGTTTTCAAAGAGCTACAGAGGCGGCTGATCAAGCAGCAGTAAATATTGTTGCTAGCACTAGTGCTGCACAAGAGGCAGATGCGGCAAGCCAAGTGCCTGCGAGCAACGAACAAAATATACCCGATTTGAATCAGTCGATAGTTGAGTTAAAGGTTGCTGAATATCAAGCAAAAGCATCAACAGAAGTTATTCAAGCAGCTGATGATAACTTAGGCACTTTACTTGATGTAACAGCGTAAGTTTCCAAACATCAAATCAATTGAGCTTTAACTTAGTTACAAGTATTTAATTGTGAATAGTTAATTATGAATATTACTCCGCAAGCACCGAATTTATCAATCCCTACAGTGCTTAACCCGCATACGGAAAGCTTGCGCCGTGAAAATCTTCAACGAGAAATTATTACTAAGCCTGCTGCTACTAATCAATCAGCGGCTGAAAAAGGTGTTGCCTCAGATAAAGAACGTGGTAGAACACCTGCTCAAAATAGTGAAAATATTGATTTTACAAGCCTGAAAGAAAAAGCAGAGTTAGCAAATAATGCTGTATCAGAACAAAATAAAGAACAAGGCAGTGAGCAACAACAATCACAAAGTACCAAACAAGAAAGTAGCCAAGAAAACAGTCAAGAAGGAAACACAGAGACTGTTCAAGATGCTAGCAACAATGATAATAGTAGAGAAGAATTTCAACAAAGACGCAAAATAAGCGAGTTAAAGAGTAGAGATCAAGAAGTTCGTTCTCACGAATTGGCACATGCATCAGTAGGTGGTGCTTTTACTGGCTCCCCTCAGTATTCATTTGAAACTGGCCCCGATGGTAAAAAGTATGCGGTAGAAGGTAGTGTATCAGTCGATTTGTCTTCTATTCCAGGGGATCCTAGAGCGACAATTGCCAAAATGCAAAAAGTACATGCGGCGGCTTTAGCGCCAGCCAATCCGTCGGTACAAGATACTCGAGTAGCAGCAAATGCTGCGCAAATAATTTTACAAGCTCAATCTGAATTATTGGCGGCTCAAGGTAATGAGTTTGTTCAAGACAGAACAAACAAGTCAGGTTATCTAAACCCTAATGATACTTTGACCAGTGACAGGAATAAGCAAGAAAGTGACAAGAGAGACTTTGATACGCTAATTAATCAAACTTTAGAGTCACAGGAAGTCATTTTTTCAGCTAATGAAAAAATGACTCAAAGTAATGAAGTGCAACAAAGGGCGGGAAGAATAGAAAGCTTTTATTCAAACATTAGTACCGCTTATGAAAAGCCTGCTAGCTATCAATTTGAACTGACAGCATAACAGTTTGTGGTTGGCGCTTAATGGGGTTAGTTTTAATAATCAATAATCAATAATCAATAATCAATAATCAACTAAATTCCATAATCTTGGCGGTACTTGTTAATGCTTGCTAAGCTGTTTGCTAACTCTGGCTGTTGGCTTAACTTTTCTTCTAAGAAAGTTACCACATCAGCTAACGTCACTATTGAAATGACTTTAGTACCAAAATCACGTTCAACCTCTTGAATAGCAGAAAGCTCGCCTTGGCCTTTTTCTTGACGATCTAAAGCGATTAATACTCCAGATAATTCAGCATCATGGTTTTTAATGATTTCCATTGATTCACGAATAGCGGTACCTGCAGTGATAACATCATCAACTAACATTACTTTACCGTTAAGTTCTGCACCTACTAATGAGCCACCTTCACCATGAGTTTTTGCTTCTTTACGGTTAAAACAATAAGGTACATCTAAGTTATGGTGATCAAATAAAGCTACGGTAGTTGTAGTTGCAATGGGAATGCCTTTATATGCTGGGCCAAACACTAGATCAAAATCAATGTTGGCATCCACTAATGCTGCGGCATAAAAACGTCCTAAACGGGCTAAATCACCACCAGTTTTAAATAAGCCTGCATTAAAGAAGTACGGACTTGTACGGCCAGATTTTAACGTAAATTCACCAAAACGTAATACCTGCTTTTCTAGTGCAAATTCAATAAATTCACGTTGATAATTTTTCATTTTATTATTTCCTACTTAATAGACCTTAACGACTTTGCTTTACTAAATAGCTTAAATTAAAGCTGCTTTTTGTAGTTCAAATAATTCATTAATACTATTTTTAGCAAGGTCTAACATCGCTTGCATTTCTTCAAAACTAAAAGGCTCTTCTTCGGCTGTACCTTGCACTTCAATTAACTTACCTGTGTCTGTCATTACAACGTTCATATCAGTTTCTGCGTTAGAATCTTCATCATAATCTAAATCAGAGACAGGCTCTCCTTTATAAACACCTACAGATACTGCGGCAATCATGTGCTTAAGCGGATTAGTTTTAATAATATCTTTAGCACGCATATAGTTAAGTGCGTCAACTAGTGCAACACAAGCACCAGTAATAGAGGCTGTACGAGTACCACCGTCAGCCTGAATAACATCACAATCTACAGAAATAGTATTTTCACCTAACGCTTTTAAGTCAACAGCACCACGTAAAGCACGGGCAATTAAGCGCGAAATTTCTAGTGTACGACCACTTTGTTTGCCAGAAGCAGCTTCACGGCGCATACGCGTATGAGTTGAACGAGGCAACATGCCGTATTCTGCAGTAACCCAACCTTTACCTTGGCCTTTTAAAAAACGTGGTACGCCCACTTCTACCGAGGCAGTACAAATAACTTTTGTATCTCCAAATTCAATTAATACCGATCCTTCTGCATGACTAGTAAATTGACGAGTAATGGTTACTGGACGTATTTGTCCTAATGTTCTGCCGCTTGGTCGCATTATGTATTCCTAAAATAAAAAATAGAGTAAATATGTGCGCTATTATAATGCAGCAAGAAGAAATTTGAAATATAGTTAATTAAAACTAGGTCTGATTATTTAACATGTTCGTGAGTAATTATTAATGACACTATTCGCAAATACCTTTAATCGTTAAAGTTGGAAGAAAATGAAAGCCTTATTAACAATATTAGTAATTATATTATTCGTTGTGTTTTTATCGCCAGTGATGGCTGCAGGTAGTATTGATTCATCTCAAAATAAGATTGATTTACCCCAATACAGTAAAATTTATGATGATCAAAGAGACCCTTTTAAAGATGCCGCAGCCGCACTTGCTTTAGCAAAAGAAACTCATCGACAAGTACTCATTGAAATAGGGGGGAATTGGTGTAGTTGGTGTCATAAAATGGATACCTTTTTAAATAACAATTCTGATGTTTATCAAGCTTTACATGCTAACTATGTATTACTTAAAATTAACGTTAGTGACAGTAATGAAAATGAAGAGTTTATGAAGGCCTTACCTCCAGTTTTAGGTTATCCACATATGTATGTTTCTAGTGCTAGTGGTAAAATGCTTTTATCAAAAGACACCGCAGAGTTATTAGCTGGAAATAACTACTCAAGAAAGAATTGGTTAGCTTTTCTTACTAAATGGTCGTTAGAAAAGGATCAAGTTATTGTTAAAGTGGTTAACAATGTTCAGCAATATAATATTCAGCAAGATAGTGAGGAGTAATTCCCTTGTTATTTATAAGCTCTTTTTTTGATAAAAATTATAAAACACCTCATTTTTTCAAACAAAAGCAACTTTCTCGCCGAACCTTATTAAAGTCTGCCGCTGGTATGGGTGCCATTTCTGCTATTCCTTCATTTAGCTTGAATGCTAAGCAACAAGAATCTTTGGTACAGCTAACTAAAGCTGATCCTTGGCTAACGCTTGATGCCACACTTAAGCAATTACTACCAAAATCTGCAACAGGGCCCAGCGCAGAAGACATTAATGCGTTAGCTTACTTACATCAAGTAATGACAGTACAACCAACAGAGCAAGATGAAAAAGACTTTATTCTTAAAGGTGTTGGTTGGCTCAATGGTTATGCCAACAGTGAAAAAAACAAAGCTTTTATTGAGTTAACCTTTAATGAAAAAGAACAACTTCTTAAAGGAATAAGTCAATCTAGAGCAGGAGAAAATTGGCTTAACACGTTATTGGATTATATTCTTCAAGCTATGCTTGCGCCACCGTCTTATGGTGGGAATTCCAAGGGCATAGGTTGGCAATGGCTTGAGCATAAAGCAGGTTTTCCACTGCCTGAAAAAGGTCAACGATATTTTGAACTGCCGCCTCGCGCTAACATCATAAAATTAACGCGTTTAAATTATCAGGAAAACAAGTAATGAGCTTTGATATATGTATTATAGGGAGTGGTGCGGGTGCATCCCCTATTGCCTATCGCATGGCACAAGCGGGCGCTAAAGTTTTAGTCTTAGAAAAAGGTCCTTGGTTAACAGAGAAAGAATTTTTTAAAGATGAGTTAACCATCAGTATTCATGATGCTTACAATCCTAAACTTGAGAATGAGCAACATGTTATTGAAGAAAAATATCAAGACGATTCTTCACCTGAAAACAAGGGCAAGCCCTTTTGGCAAGGTGAAAAAACGAGTGAATCAGGTTGGAGCTGGTGGAATGGTAATGTAGTTGGCGGCTCTTCTAACTTTATGAGTGGTTATTTTCATCGATTAAAGCCGGTGGATTTTCGTTTAAAGTCTGAATTTGGTGAAATTAGCGGTGCTAATGTCGCCGACTGGCCGATTAGTTATGGTGAACTTGAACCTTATTACGCCATAGTAGAAAAAGAAGTTGGCGTATCTGGCCGCGTAGTTGACCACCCCCATCAAGAGCCACGCTCAACAAA
>JADGDH010000232.1 GCA_016745015.1 Colwellia sp. | reverse complement strand
TTTTGAGTCTTTAATTTGCTCATTTTTATCCAAGTTGTTTTGCATTAATGTCATTGAGAGACACTTTAATAAAGAAAAATGACTATAGCAAACTAATATTTGCAAACCAAGCGCTTGCTTGGTATTCTAGCGTGGAAATTTTTATTATATGCTACTGCTAAGTGCCAATTTATGACCAGTTATAGTGCTCCCCTTGATAATATTCGTTTTCTTATTCATGATGTTTTTGATTACCCAAAACATTATGCAAAATTTTCTCAACTAAATGATTTAACCCCAGATCTACTTGATGCCATTATTAGCGAATGTGCCAATTTTTGTGAAAAAGAATTAGCACCACTCAATCAAAGTGGTGACCATGAAGGCTGTCACTTTGACGAAGGTAAGGTTAGTACGCCAAAAGGCTATAAACAGACTTATCAACGCTATATAGAAGCAGGTTGGCAATCATTATCCTACCCTGAAAAATTCGGTGGGCAAGGTCTTCCAGATTCATTAGGATTTATGCGTACTGCGATGACAAGTACTGCTAATTGGTCGTTTAATATGTATCCAGGGTTAACTATTGGCGCAGTAAAAACGATATTAGCCCATGGTAGCGATGAGCAAAAAAAACAATTTTTACCTAACATGTGTGCAGGAACATGGAGTGGAACCATGTGCTTAACTGAAGCGCAATGCGGTACTGACTTAGGCCAAGTACAAACAAAAGCATTTGCTAATGATGATGGTAGTTATGCAATAACAGGCAGTAAAATTTTTATTTCAGCAGGTGAGCATGATCTTACCGATAATATTATTCATATTGTATTGGCTAGGTTACCGAATGCACCTAAAGGTACTCGTGGTATATCATTGTTTATTGTGCCTAAAATTAATACTAGCAAAAACGGAGAATTATTAGAAAGTAATCACGTTTCTTGTGGTTCTATTGAAGATAAAATGGGCATTAAAGCTTCTGCCACCGCAGTCATTAATTTTGATAATGCCCAAGGGTTCTTGCTAGGACCTGAAAATAAAGGTTTAGAATGCATGTTTACCTTTATGAATACCATTCGAATTGGTACTTCTTTACAGGGTATTGGTGCTGCTGAAGCGGCTTATAAAGCTTCGCTTGAGTATGCTAAAGAGCGATTGTCAATGCGTGCGCTTACGGGTAAAAAATATCCTGACAAAGTAGCTGATCCTATTATTGTTCATCCTGATGTTCGCAAAATGTTATTGACACAAAAGGCCATTAGTGAAGGCGGTTTAGCTATGATTTATTACGCTTGCAAATTAACCGATGAAATAGATTTTAGCCAGTGTGATAAAACCAAAAAACAAGCCGATGAAAAGTTAGGTTTATTAACACCAATACTAAAAGCTTTTTTAACCGAAACTGGCTTTGAATCTGCTAATCTTGGTATGCAAGTATTTGGTGGTCATGGCTATATAAAAGAAACAGGTATGGAGCAAATTGTTAGAGATGTACGTATATCCACCCTTTATGAAGGTGCTACGGGTATTCAGGCGCTCGATTTACTCGGTAGAAAAATACTGATGACTAAAGGGAAAGATCTGAGAGTTTTTTGTGCAGAAATATTAAGTTTTTGCCGAAAACACAGTGTTCTTTCTAGTAACGAGCATGGCAAGCGAATGAACAAATTTTTATGGCCATTAGCCAAGGAGGTGTTAGCTTGGCAGAAACACACGTTTATATTGATGTTAAAGGCTAATAATAAAAGAGATATTGTGGGTTCAGCTTCGGTAGAATATTTAATGTACTCGGGTTATATTTTTATGGGCTATATGTGGGCAATGATGGCGCAATCTGCTAATGAAAAAATTGCAGCCAAGCAAGGAGATAAAGCTTTTTATCAAAGTAAAATAAGAACGGCTGAATTTTACTTTGAACGTATTTTTCCACGGGTTAAATCATTATCAACTACCATGATGAAGAATCCAGAAAGTATAATGAAAATTGATGCTGAAATGTTTTAATTTTTTTTTCTAAACTGGCCAGGGGCAATACCTGTCCAGCGTTTAAAGGCTCTTTGAAACGCTGGCGGTGAGCCAAAACCCAATAAATAGGCTATTTCACCTAATGTTAACAATGTATCGCGAACATAGCTTATTGACAACTCTTTACGGGTATTATTAAGTGTTTGTTGAAAGCTACCACCTTCCTCAACTAATTTTCTTCTTACTGTCCATGGCGCCATATTAAGTTGTTCAGAAACTTGTTCTAGTGTTGGGGTTGTGCCGTCTAGTAATGGGCCAATAACACGGCTTACTTTTTCATTAAAACTTAACCCTAAACGGACTTTTTCAAGTTCAGCATCAGCATAGCGTTTTAACATTTGTGAAGTAGAAGAGCAGGCGTTAATACAAGGCCAAGATAACGCTTCTTTTTTTAAAATAAGATAATTATTAGGTTGATCAAACAATACGTCACAATTGAAATAATCTTGATATTTTTTTTCATAACTAGGCGCTGAAAATTCAAAACAAATTTTTTCTATCGCATCATCTCTGCCTAATAACTGAGAAATAACTTGAGACCAACCAGCCATAACAGAGTCAACAATAAAATAGTTAAATTCGTTATAAGGTTTTATCGAATAAAATTTTAATACCCCTTGACCATTATTAATAAATCGATCTTTGTTAGGTTTATGGAATATATGGAAAGTAGATTGACCACGAATATTATAACTA
>JADGDH010000096.1:6055-11753 GCA_016745015.1 Colwellia sp. | reverse complement strand
ATAAAGGTTTTTTCAAGCTTAAACAACATTCTGATTTTGCAGAGAAAGTCAGTGATTTACTTTTAGATGATGAGCAAATAATCGATTCGTATAAATCAATGCGAGACGGAGTGGTTTTCACAAATAAAAGAATAATTGCAGTTAATGTTCAAGGTATTACTGGAAGCAAAAAGGATTTTACATCTTTACCTTACAAGAATATCGTAGCTTATTCGATTGAAACATCAGGTACATTCGATCTCGATTCTGAACTTGAAATATATTTTTCAGCGGTCGGCAAGGTTAAGTTTGAGTTTACAGGTAAATCTTCAATGGTGGAAATATCAAAAATAATTTCTAGTTCTTTTTTATAAACTCCAAAAATCGGTGATAATTTATAGCTAGCAAGCTTATAAAGTAGAACAAATAACAGCTGATTTTCTCATTTCGTTTTTTATTTAGTGAGACTGATATAATATCATGCCTATGCAGTTGGTTCAGGAATTATAAGAAAAATAGCTTGGGTCGGCATTTATGCCGTCAATTTGATGGGCTAAAGCCCAACCTACATCGTGACCTGAACTACCTGCACAGGCATGTATAATATTGAAAAGTTAGGGGATAGCCAAGTTCAAACACCCTCCGATGAAAAATAAAAACATCTAAAAACAAGTGACTCTACAAGCTCGTTATGCTGTTATCAAGGTTATATAAATGAATGTGGAAATAGTTGACTTCCCGAAAACTAAAGTAGCAGTAATTGAACACCTTGGTTCTCCTGAGCTAGAACATGAGTCGGTAAAAAAGCTGATAGCTTGGCGTATTGAAAATAAACTGCCACAATCTGATACTCATCGTAATTATGGGGTTCACTACAATGACCCACGTAAAGTATTATCCTCAGACTATCGAGTAGATATTTGTCTTTCGGTAAAACGTGATGTTTTGGATAATTCCTATGGGGTAATAACTAAAACCATTCCTGCACTTCGCTGCGCCAAAGCTCGTCATTTGGGGTCACGTGAAAATGTTATTGCTGCCCGATATCTTTATGAGCAATGGTTACCCAATAATGGCGAAAAAATCGCAGAATATCCAATTTTTTTTCATTACGTTAATGTAGGCCCTAAAGTCCAAGAGTCTGAAATGATTACTGACGTGTATCTGCCAATAGTATAGGTTATATTCTGGTGGTTAATATTACTTGACCACGTCAGTGGTTCCAAAATGTTCAGGTACATTAATTGGTACGGTATAACGCAGTAGCACATAATAAGTTACTCAAAAGGACAAATAACTGTTGGTTTTTACTCCTTTGTCGCTTATTGTAACCAACTATTATTTGCCTCATATGAAGGTATGCGTACCGAGAGTTTCTATACACCTTGAATTATTATCTAAACATCATTTGAAGCCATTATTAAATTTTGAGCTAGAAAACAGATCATGGTTAGAATCATTAATTGAACCGAGGGATGATACTTTTTATTCAGAGAAAGGTGTTTGTGAGCATATTGATGCCGAACTTGATAAGGTAAGCTCTGGTTCTGCTTTTTGTGGTTTACTTATTAAAAATAATGAAATTGTCGCAAGAGCCAATTTGAGGGGGATTTGTGCTAATAAAGCAGTTGTAGGTTATAGGGTTTCAAAGGATTTTACATCCCGAGGCTATGCAAGTTTTTGTTTAACTTCGCTGGTAAAAATTGCAAAAAAAGAATTTGATATTAAAAGTTTAGAAGCTAAAGTATTAGAAAACAACCCTGTCTCAAAACATATATTGTTAAAACACGGATTTGAAATTATTGGTAGCTTACCTGATTTTCTTACACTGAACGATAAACAACTAACTTGTATAGAGTTTAGATTAAAATACGTATAATAAACAAGGCATCTGTTGTTGAAAAATAGCCATTGAGTTTATGTTATTAGTTAATGATGAAAAATAACGAATAAAGATGAAAAATATAATGACAGCATCAATAAATAATAGCTTGTATACGTTTTTTTTTAAGTTTTTATTTTACTCTGCTATTTTTCAACTGGCGGTATGGCAGTTCCATAGCCATGAATTTTTGTCTGAGTTTTTATCAAATTTTTTAGCTCAACTTTCAAGAGAATTTAGTTTACTATTTACAGATAATATTTTGATAAATGAAAACAAACTAATTCATCCTGATACAGGTAGATATATTACTATTGATCAACAATGCTCTGGGCTATCATTATCAGGAACATTGATTGCAGCATTTTGCTCTTTATCAATTAAAAATAGTAAAAAGCTTTTAATGTCAATTCTTGCTGTGCTAGTGATACAAACACTTAACATTATAAGAATTAGCCATTTGTTTTTTGAAATACAATATCCTGTTAATCATTTTGAAATTTATCATTTATATGTATGGCAATTGGTCAATTTTATTTTTTCCATAGGAATTTTTTACTTGCTTTGTAATTTTTTTTGTAAAGAGGAATTAGACGTTGAATAAATTAGGTTTAGTGTTTTTAGCTCTATTATTTTTATGTAGTTCATCTATTGTGAATGCTGCCGGCGGAGGTGGCGGTGGTGGTGGAACTAGCTCTAGTGTTCCTTTTTCATCCCCCTTCCTTAATGTATGTATTTTTTTGACAATTATTTATATTCAGAAAAAACGTAAATAAATATGGTAATAGGTCTAACAGATAAGCCATACGTACCAAATAAAATCAAACAAAAACAAGATATTCTTTTATCCTTTTGCACAGTTATTCTATTTTATCTTGCTTTTCCAAGTGGCGGTTATGGAAATCTAGCATGGTTAGCCATAATGCCCGTGATTATTGCACTCAATAATACTCAAGGTAAATATCCATTTATGTTGGGTTTGTTAACAGCAACATTAGGCTGGATGTGTAGTATTTGGTGGGTTGTTGATGGTTTGACAAAAGTAACTTTCAGTCAATCAAATATTGTTATTCCTTTTGTTTTTATCTTTTGCATATTTTCAGCTTTACCTTATGCAATTTCTTGTTGGTTGCACGCAAGGTTTTCATGGGGATCTTCAATATTTGGCGCATTTAAATCAGCATGTGTTTTTACTGTATTAGTTAATTTTATACCAAGTATTTTACCTGGTAACTTAGCTCATGCATTATATCTATCACCATTACAAATTCAGCTTCTTGATATTGGTGGCGTTCCAATACTTTTTTTTATTATACACCTTGTTAATTTCTTGTTGGCTACCGCTTTTATCCATCGAAAAAGCAATAAACAAAAAAGTATAACGTGTTTATTAGTAGCCTTGAGTATATGGTTATTAAATTATGGCTATGGGTATATCAAAACAACGTATTTATTGAATAACACCCCAAGTGTTGAAATGACAGTGGCTATTATACAGCCAAACTTAGCGGTAAATTTGCGTACAAGAGACGATTGGTTGCAAAAAGCTCCTTTATTTCAATCAGTAATCTCTCAAGTCGTTAATAATCATCACACAGACTTAATTGTATTACCTGAAATTCCAGTTCCTGTGTCATATAAAAATTACCAACAAGATCCACTGATTTTCAACCCAGTAATTAAAAATAGAACAATATTAATTACCGCTATTGAACCTATTAACAACCAAATAACTGAATCAGACAGTTACCACAATACAATTGAGCTAATAGAGCGGCAACAAGTAACACAGCTTTACAAAAAACAAAAATTACTCCCTATTGGTGAATATTTACCCTTTGAAAAACAATTACCAATTTTAAGAACGTTATTTCCTAATGCTCCAAACTATGTAGCAGGTAAAAATAATACATTATTACCCCTTGATCTTAATGGGCAAACAATAAACATTATCCCCTTGATTTGCTATGAGGCCGTTTTTACCGATTTAGTTGCTGATGGTGTTGCTAAAGGTGGGCAAATACTTATAAATGCGGTAAACGATGCATGGTTTGGTGATACCGTTGGTCGAAATGTTCATTTAGCATTAGCATTATATCGCACAGTTGAATATAGAAAACCGTTGATACGCGTAACAAATAATGGGGTTAGTAATATAATTAATGTAAAAGGGCAAATAATTCCAAATTCACAAATTAAACCTCTTACGGTTGGTTTTGCTATATCAAAGGTTAATATTCCAAAAATCACTAGTTTTTATCAAGTGTACCCCTATTTTTTTATAATATTGTGTTTGCTGTTTTGCAGTTATGCGATAGTTTCTTCACAGAGGAAATTGAATGAGTAATATTGAAGCCCCAATCTTAAAAATTTTGTCAGAATACACAAATAAAAACTTGACAGAATTCGCGGTAACAGAGCCTTTTGAAAATATAGGTATTGATTCATTGTCGTTAGTTGAAGTTATTTTTGATATTGAAGAATATTTTGATATTGTGATCCCAAATGAAAGTGAAATAGCAGACAAAGGGTTTTCTTTGCGTTGCCTTGGTGATGTTTATCAACTGGTCAATGCATTAATTACTGAAAAGGAATAATAATGTTGAATCGTGTGGTTGTCACTGGGCTAGGTTGTATTTCTGCTGCTGGTCATAATGTTAAAGCATTAACAGATACCTTGTTTAGCTATCATGATATTAATACGATTGCTCCTGTTTGTAATTTTAAAGCGAAAAAAAACGCGTATATAGCTGCGGAAGTTAAAAATTATAATCCATCGCAATTTTTTACAGCTCCTCAACTAAAACAACTTGATAGATTTTCTCAATTTGCATTAATAGCAACTCAAGAAGCAATTGAAGATGCAAAAATAACTTTTTCTGAACATTTGGCTCATCGTACATGTGTTGTACATGGTACAAGTATCGGAGGCCAAGAAACAATAGAACACGCGTATCAACAATTATTCTTGGAAGGAAAAACGAGAACACACCCGTTTACCGTTCCTAAACTTTTACCCAGTTCTGCCACTAGTCAAATATCAATGAAATATGGCATTAAAGGACCTGCTTTTTCTACTTCATCAGCATGCTCTTCGTCTGGGCATGCTATTGCTATTGCTACCATGATGTTACGCTGTAACATGGTTGATGTTGCTATTGTTGGCGGTGCTGAAGCCTGTATTACAGAAGGAAACTTTATTGCATGGGATGGTTTACGTGTTTTATCTGCTGATACTTGCCGACCATTTTGTTCTAACAGAAGTGGGTTAGTTATAGGGGAGGGAGCAGGAACCTTAATATTAGAAACCCAAGAGCATGCTCAAAAAAGGTGTGCTCATATTTATGCTGAGGTTTCTGGTGTTGGTATGAGTTCAGATGCTCATAACTTAGTACAACCACTTGTAGAGGGTGCAGAACAAGCAATGAAAATGGCTTTGTCTGATGCAAAAGTTAATGCAGAACAAATTCAGTATATTAATGCTCATGGTTCTGGAACATTGCAAAATGATAAAACAGAAACTCAGGCAATTTATCAAGTTTTTAAAGAACATTCAAAAAAATTAAAAGTTTCTTCAACAAAATCAACTCATGGGCACGTATTGGGGGCAGGCGCAGCAATTGAAAGTATTGCAACAATTCTTGCATTGAAAAAACAAATGCTCCCACCAACAAGAAATTATCAAAAAGCTGACAAAGATTGTTTTCTTGATTATGTCACTAATCATCCTATTAAGCACAGTGTAAAACAAGCCATGAGTAACTCTTTTGCATTTGGTGGGCTAAATGTATCTTTATTGTTTTCTACCTATAAAAATTAAAATTGATTATGTGGAAT
>JADGDH010000096.1:0-5955 GCA_016745015.1 Colwellia sp. | reverse complement strand
TTGAAAATAAGTAAGATTGAAAATAAGTTGATTACAATACAATACAATACAATGCACTGCCAGAACTTTAGCTGGCGACCTTTAACATTAATACCAACGCAAGCTATAATAAACCTCAAACCAATAAAGGACAAAAACGGTGAGCAGAAAAAAAGATAAAAATTCACGCAGTAAGCTAGTAAAGAAAAAAGCTAACATTGCAAAAATGAAACAAAAACAACGAAATGTAAATGAGCAACAAAATCAAAGTCGATCTTTGTGTAAAGATTTACCATATCGTATCAGCGAATCTCCTGTTGTTTCTTATCAAAAAATAGAATTACCTAAAGAAATAGAGCAACGTAAAAGATATATTTTTGATCATTTAGCCGATAAGCCCACAGAATTTATTGATGAATTACAGCAATTAATTATCGACTATCCACAAGTGCGTGAGTTCGGTAATTATTTAGGCAATTGTTACCGATTATCAGGCAATCAATCGGCTTATGAAGAGCACACTTTGCAATTATTTCAGCATGATCCTAGTTATTTGTTCGCCCGTTTTCAAGTGGGTTTAATTTATCTTGAGCAAGAAAAATTTACTGAATTACTTGAGCTTTTTGGCGGAAAATTTGATCTAAAAGCTTTAGCTCCTGAACGAGATGTTTTTCATGTTTCAGAAGTCGAATCATTCTTTTATATCGCAGGCAGTTACTTTGCGTGGAATAACAATTTAGAACTATTAGATCACAGCGTTAATATCTTGCTTGAAATAGAACCAGAATCAACCATGGCACATGCTTTGATGAATGTCCTTATGATTAAACGTATGGAACATTTTGCTGGAAACATGTTGGACAATTAATAGTGTAGTATTATTTATGTATGAAAAAACTAATATTCTATTTTTCTTTATATTTCGTGCTTACGTACACCACTTCAGGAACGTCATCTTGAAGTGATGTCTGAATCGAGGAATCATTCTCTAAAAAGCAATATATCTTCAATCAGAGGCTTTGAAGGTGAGGCTTACAACGAGATCCTGAGTTAACTGCAAAGGCATGTTATCTTTTTGATATATTCAAGCTAGAACATCGACATATTAAAATATGTATTAAGAAGGTAAAAGGGTTTAAGGTTGAATACTTATGAAATAATCATTTTAATAAAATTTAATCAACACGCCCTAAATAATACATAAACATAACGGATAATATTGATGCCAAACCCTCCAAATAATCATGCATTATCACTATTGAAAAACACCTTTGGTTACAGTGACTTTAGAGGTCAACAAGCCGATATTATTAGCCAAGCGATTGATGGCCAAGATGTTTTAGTATTAATGCCGACTGGTGGCGGTAAATCGTTATGTTATCAAATTCCTGCACTGGTGCGTAATGGCGTTGGTGTAGTTATTTCCCCTTTAATTGCCTTAATGCAAGATCAAGTAGATGCCTTGGCGCAACTTGGTCTTAATGCTCGTTTTCTTAATTCAACATTAACCCGTGCAGAAGTTAACGACATTGAACAACAATTAATGAATGGCAATATAGACTTACTTTATATAGCTCCTGAACGGCTAATTCAACAGAGAACATTATCGCTATTATCTCAACTTCAAATTTCTTTATTTGCTATTGATGAAGCGCATTGTGTATCACAGTGGGGTCATGATTTTCGTAGTGATTATTTACAACTCAGTATTTTAGCTCAGCAATTTCCCCAAGTGCCACGAATGGCATTAACAGCAACCGCTGATGAGCGTACTAAACAAGAAATTATTGAGCGTTTACAACTTCAACAAGCTAAAAAATATATTTCAGGTTTTGATCGCCCTAATATCCAGTATCGTATTAGTCAAAAATACAATGTAAAAAAGCAACTGGTTAATTTCATCAAAAAAAATCACGAAAATGACAGTGGCATTGTTTATTGTTTATCACGTAAGCGAGTCGATAGTTTTGCTCAGCACTTATCGCAGCATGGCTTTACTGCGCTAGCTTATCATGCTGGACTGTCAAGCGAGATCAGAGCGCAGCATCAAAAACGTTTTTTACGTGAAGATAAAATTATTATTGTTGCCACAATCGCCTTTGGTATGGGTATTGATAAACCTGATGTACGTTTTGTTGCTCATATAGATTTACCTAAATCAATTGAAGCTTATTATCAAGAAACAGGTCGGGCAGGGCGTGATGGCTTACCGTCAACGGCTTGGATGATTTATGGTATGCAAGATGTGGTTTTTTTAAGCCAAATGATGCAAGAATCTAAGGGTAATGAGCAATTTAAACGTGCAGAGCGTAGCAAGCTAGATGCAATGCTTGCATTATGTGAAGTTACGGGTTGTCGGCGTAAAGTTTTGCTTAACTACTTTAATGAACAAGCAAGTGAACATTGTGGTAATTGTGATAATTGTATTACGCCAGTAGCAACTTGGGACGGTGCTATTGCCGCACAAAAGGCACTATCAACCGTTTATCGCAGTGATCAGCGTTTTGGTGTGATGCATTTAATTGATATTTTACTAGGTTCTAACAATCAAAAAATTAAACAATTTGGACATCAAAATTTATCAACTTATGGTATAGGTAAAGAGTTAGATGCGAATACTTGGCGTAGTGTTTTTAGGCAATTGGTTGTGCGAGGTTTTTTATTAGTTGATGTTGATAATTATGGCGCAGTAAAACTTACCGAAAGCTGTCGTCTTTTACTACAAGGTAAACAAGAATTATTACTAAGACGAGATGTAGCTGAATCTATGAGCAGTAATTTGCAAGGCAATAAAAAATCAAAGAAACAAAAAATTGCGATTGAAGAAGTTGATATGCCGCTGTGGTTAAAGTTAAAAGCTTGCCGTAAACGTCTTGCCGATGAAAATAACGTACCCGCGTTTGTGATATTTAGTGATGCTACTTTACAGGAAATGTTAATACACCAGCCTTGTAATGAAGAACAAATGTTAGCGATAACTGGGATCGGGCTTGTTAAATTAGAACGTTTTGGCGCAGATTTTTTAGCGGTGTTAACTCAATTTCATTAATATATATGCCTATGCACTTGGATCAGGAAGTATAAGAGAAATGGCTTGATTCCCTTGTAGGGCAGCATTTATGTCTGTACTCAGGATAATAATGCTCCTGCATTGTCTAATAGGGTACGTCCTGTACCGTTAAAGCCCAAGCTACATCGTGACCTGAACTATCTACATAGGCATGTTAATATATTAATCAAGTTATAAGTAGTAAGTTAGTTATTGCTAGTAAGTTCTCCACGTAAACTTATTTCCATTAAACGGCATATTTCGTCGTAACTTAAATTTTGACTCAGTAAATAATGAAGCTTGGTTAATGTTGCTTCCAATGTCATGTCATGACCACTAATAACACTCGCTTGGCGGAGTGAATTACCAGTAGCATAGCCAGACATGTTTACTGTACCTTTAATGCACTGGCTGCAATTTATCACAATAATTTCTTGTTCTTTTGCTTTAGCTAAACAAGCGAGTAGCGCACGGTCTTGTGGTGCATTACCAACACCATAACTACGTAAAACAAGTGCTTTTACTGGTTGTCTTATTACATTTTCAATAACATCACTACTAATGCCAGGGTATAAATGCACAACCCCAATAGGTTGTGGGATTATATCGCGTACAATAACGGTTGGTTCTAATTCAATACAAGGGGATATTTTTCCAGCGATAACATTAATGTTAATTCCTGCTTCAAGTAATGGTGGCATGTTTGGAGAGTCGAAAGCATTAAAACTGTCAGCATAAACTTTAATAGCGCGATTACCGCGATAAAGCTTATTATTGAAGAATAAGCCGACTTCATTAATGGGATAATTAGCCGCTATATAAAGAGAATTGAGTAAATTTACTTGCCCATCAGAGCGCAGCTGACTAAGTGGGATTTGTGAGCCAGTAACGATAATTGGCTTAGTTAAATTTTCGAACATAAATGATAAAACTGAGCTAGTATAAGCCATGGTATCTGTACCATGTAACACCACAAAGCCATCATAATCATCATATTGCTCTTTTATATCATCAGCAATACGTTGCCAATCACTGGGTGTCATATTTGATGAGTCTATTAACGGTTGATACTCGTTAATGGTAAATTTTGGCATTTCATCGCGATGAAACTCAGGTAACGCATTAATAGAGTCAGTTAAGTGACCATCAACAGGAGTATATCCTTGGTCACTTTTTTTCATTCCTATAGTGCCGCCAGTATAAGCGACATAGATTTTCTTGGATATTTTCACTTGCTACTACTAATGAGCGCTACAAGCTAAACATAGTGTGTATATACCTTTAGGATCATTAAATTGATTCATTCTGGTGATTTCAGTCTGTAGTTGATAAATGAACTGTGTCATTGGCTTAGCGTTAGTGCTTAACGGTGACGTTAACTCGCTATCAGAAAATAAACTTGCTTCAGTAAGCATAAGTAATTTTGCTTCCCCCATCATTTTTTGAATAAATTTGTTACGCTCAGAAACTTCTTTTTCAATTAATAAGGTGTCATATTTATCAAGTTTCGCTAGCTTGGCAGCAGCAACAATAGCATCAGTTAAATTGCCTAACTCATCCACTAAACCTAACTCTTTTGCTTTTTTACCTGACCAAACTCGACCTTGTGCAATCGCATCTACTTGCGTTAAAGTCATGTTTCTGTTTTCAGCTACTAAGGTTATAAAGTCCTGATAGCCTTTATTAATACTTAATTGAAACAATTGCGCCATACCTTCAGTTAATGGTTGAGTAGGGCCAAAGCCTGCAATATCAGTAGTACCTACACCATCAGTATGAATGCCTAACTTACTTAACGAATCTTCAAAAGTCATCATCATGCCAAAGATACCAATTGAGCCAGTAATCGTAGACGGTGCAGCATATATTTTATCTGCTGGGGCTGAAATCCAGTATCCCCCTGAAGCAGCATAAGTTCCCATTGAAGCAACAACAGGCTTGCCTGCCGCTTTTAACAATTCTACTTCTTGACGAATAATTTCAGAAGCAAAAGCACTCCCTCCAGGGCTATCTACACGCAGTACTACCGCTTTTACTTTATCGTTATTACGTGCTTTGTGTAATAATTTTGCTGTTGAATCACCACCAATCGTGCCTGGCTTTTGTGTGCCATCTAAAATAGTGCCTTTAGCAACAATCACAGCGACTTTATCTGAAACATTTACCAAGCTTTTATTTAGTACTTTATTAGGTGTTATCACGGTTAAATAATCTTTAAATCCTATATGACTATAACTATCACCTTTTTTGTTTTCGCCCACCATTTCAATTAATTCATCGCGCATTTGAGCACGTGTTTTTAATTGATCAACCCAGTTATTCGCAAGGGCATAATCTGCAAAACTATTTTTTGCATCGGTAAATTTTGTAATTAAATCAGTTATATTTTCATCAAAGTTTTCAATACCAAAGTCTCTTTGTTTAGCAACATCTTGCTTATATTGTTCCCATAAATCATTAAGCCATAATTCGTTTGCTTCTTTTGCTTCATCAGACATATCATCACGCAAAAATGGCTCTACAGCCGATTTGAATGTGCCTACGCGGAAAATATGTTGGTTAATAGATAACTTTTCTAATGCTGATTTAAAGTATATTTGATACCGACCGTAACCATCAAGTAGCATAAAGCCCTGAGGATTTAACCAAATATCATCGGCATGACTAGCAAGGTAATATTGGTCTTGTGTGTATTGATCACCTAACGCAATAATTTTTTTGCCTGAACTTTTAAAATCTATTAAAGCAGCACCAACATCTTGCAGTTTAGATAAACCTGCTGATCTTAACCCTTGTAGCTGTAATACTAATAATTGTACTCGATCATCATTTTTAGCCTTTGCAATAACATCAAGCACATTTGCGAGTAAAATTTCAGGTTTGTCTTCTTTCTCGCCTAAAGCCTCAATTAAAAGTGCATCTACTGG
>JADGDH010000231.1 GCA_016745015.1 Colwellia sp. | reverse complement strand
ACGCAGTACTGCTTCTAAATCAATTGCTGTTTGCGCATGTGCACAAATTACTAATACTTTTTCTTTTTTAAGCGATTTTAGTAGATCAATTAAATAATCAACACGAGGATCAAAAGCGGTCCATGTTTCATTTTGGTGATCTAGTCCATAAAGTATTTCAGGTGTAAAAACAAACTTAGCTTGCTTGGAATTTGCTAGCGTTTCAGGGCAGCCGCTAAGCATGAACTCATTTAAAGTTTCTTGGTATTGCTCTGGCATAGTTAGTGGTGCAGCATGTGTTTCACGCGCAGGGAAACCTTTAATCGTATTACGCGAGTTTCTAAATAAGATACGCCCTGTTCCATGCCTATCAAGTAATTGTGATAATAATTGCTGGCGAATACTTTGTTGTTCTTTAGCATCATCGCTATTTAGCGCAGTTAACTGCTCACTAATATCTGACTCTTTCAGTAGTGCTGATAAAGTGCTTTCTTGAACAACAGATAATCGGTTTCCTTCAACTAAGGCATTGGCAGCGTCTGCCACTTCGCTATAGTGAGATTCTTCTTCGGTAAACTTTTCATAATCGAAGAATCTATCGGGGTCGAGCAAGCGTAAACGAGCAAAGTGACTTTCATGACCGAGTTGATCAGGCGTTGCGGTGAGTAATAATACACCTGGAATTACTTGCGCTAATTGTTCGATACATTGATATTCAATGCTTGGCTTGTCTTGGTGATAATTTAAATGATGTGCTTCATCTACTACCATTAAGTCCCAATCTTCCTTGATTAGTTCCTCGTACCATTTAGGGTTCTTAGTGACAAAACCTAAGTTAACAAGCACTAATTGTTCACTGCTAAAGGGGTTTGTATTATCGTCACCTGCAACTTCAGTGCAGCGATCTTCATCAAAAATGCTGAAATTAAGATTGAAGCGGCGTAGCATTTCTACTAACCATTGATGCATTAATGATTCAGGCACTATGATCAAAATACGTTTTGCTCGACCACTTACCAATTGTTGATGAATGATTAAGCCTGCTTCTATAGTTTTACCTAAACCGACTTCATCGGCAAGTAAAACACGAGGAGCAAAACGATTACCGACTTCATCCGCTATATAAAGCTGATGGGGAATAAGGCTTACGCGAGCGCCAGTTAAACCCATTAAGTCAGATTGTTGCTGTTGATATTGGTGATGTAAGCAGTCTTTGCGAAGGCGAAACCAGTCAAGCCTGTCAACTTGGCTGTTAAGTAACCGATCATGTGGTTTATTAAATTTAATAAAGTGATCTATCATTACTTCTTTTAATGATATCTCCTCATTATCATCGTTCTGATCAGCACCTTGCTTAACGCCATGATAAGTAATGATACCCTGTTTTTCACTGCTTGAACTTACTTTTAATGCCCAACCCTCATGGCTTGGAATAGTATCACCTTGATTAAAAATAACACGCGTTAGCGGAGCATTCGCTTTGGCATATTGGCGTGATTCACCAGTAGCGGTAAATATTATAGTAACGAATCTGTGCTCTATATTGGTAACAGTCCCCAATCCTTGATCTGATTCACTATCACTAATCCAACGCTGACCTACCTGAAATGGCATAAAAAGAACTCCAAACAACTTAAAATTTAGGTGAAACTACAATGCTAAATGAGTAGCATTGAAAAACGGCGCTATAGTACCTTTTCGTTATTAATAATTATAGTTAGCTTTCGTAAAGATTAGTATTTTTTTTCTTGTCATACTTTAAATAAACTGCCATTGTTAAATTGTAGTTGCTGAATATGTTTTATGGCACTATTTTCTTATTGTTATACTTTTTTCAAATACTATTTTTCTAAATAATATTAAGCTGGAGATGCTTACATGAGTGAAGAAAAAATAATTTATATCCTCGATACCAATATCCTTCTGCATGAACCTTTTGCTTTTTTATCTTTTAAAGAGCATAACGTTGTTGTTCCCATGACAGTGTTAGAAGAATTAGACTCAATTAAAGATAGGCGCAAAGATGTTAGCCGAGATGCAAGGGTTGCTATCAGAGCACTGGAAGATATGCTTTCTGATGCTACCCCTGAACAAGTGTTAGCAGGCGTAAAATTACCTCAAAATGATGAGCAACATCCCAGTGGTTGCTTGTCTATCATTAATGATTATAGCCTTGAGCAAACGGCTAATGTTTTATCATTTAATGAAAATGATAATCGAATTATTAATGCTGCTTTGTATATACAAAAAGAAAATCCGAATAATAAAATAGTACTTGTTACTAAAGATATCAATATGCGTTTAAAAGCTAAAGGAGCAGGGCTAGCGCATGTTGAAGATTATAGAACAGATCAACTTATTGATGATATTAAGTTTTTAACTAAAGGTTATCATCAACTTGATGGTGATTTTTGGCAACAAGTTAATGTGTACGATAGCCAAACTGAAGGACGGAATACTACTCATATTGTTGATAAGAGTGCTGTACCGTTAAGTTATATGAATGAATACATTATTGATGAAGGTGATACTTTTGCAGGTAAAGTTACGGGCTGGAGTGATGATCAAGTTTCTATTTTAGATTTAGGTCGAGAACGTTTATTAGGAAAAACTGCTTGGGGTATTCACCCTAAGAATATTTATCAAGGTATGGCAATGGATGCACTGCTTGACCCAACAATGGATTTAGTTATTTTAACAGGGCCTGCTGGTTGTGGTAAAACA
>JADGDH010000230.1 GCA_016745015.1 Colwellia sp. | reverse complement strand
ACTTAGCACAAGTGATTAAACAAACCGACACTCAACCCGTTAATGTGATGCCTTGGCATGAAGTACAACAATTATTGCTAGATTATACTGAATGTGAAATCTATGGTGATAAAAGTAAATATTATCCGAATCGCATTAAACAATGGCTTAAATATTTGAAACTGCAATACCGTGAAGCAGATGCGCTGTTTCAAGAAATACGTACCCTTAAAACAGCTGAAGATATAATTAATAAACTATAAAATTCAATGAATACCAGTGACTACACATAAGGAATGAGATTAGCTACTGGTTGTTCTTTAGATCAACTGACAGCCATAATCTGACATCGTACTTTTGTGAAACCATGATAATATCACCAAAATTTTTTGCTCGCTTGTGAGGCAGGTTTAAGATCAAAGCTGCCGTCATATTTTATTTTTATAGTAAATTATGAGCCTATGCAGCCATTAACATAACTATTTGAACCATACTTGACCTAACTACCTGAAAAAATTAATGTATCCACAAGGCCACCCTAAAGTAAATCAAAACCGAAATAAAAGGACTTTAAATGTGTTTTCTTATACGTCTATTACCACTTATTCTTATTAGCTTTAGCTTTAGCGTTTTTAGTTTTGATAATGTAGAAACTGATATTGTTAAGAATGAAAATGGCCATTGGACTGTTACCTACAATTCCAGCGTTGAAGTTGAAAAACTATTTTTTAATAGTTCGCCTAACAACTCAAGGGTGAACAGATGGAAGCCAATGGGTAGCTTCGAAATTGTTATTGAAAATAAAAAAGAAGTAATTCGCCAGACTGATTTAAAACCTTTCCGCAAAGTTTCATTCGAGTTAACGCCCACATATACGCCTTTACCTAAAGAATATGCCCCATTTTCCCCTTTTTCTGATGGAGGAATACTATTTCATACAGGGCGTTTTTTTGTGTGTTCCACTTTGTGCAAAAACATCTTGGATAAGAAATGGAGTGTAACTGTATTTGCCCCTAAAGATGATTATATAATCGCTAATGGTGCTGTATTTAAGGATAAAGCAACTTTTATTGAGCAAGACGATGGACAAAAAATATATGTTGGTTCAAATACCCCCAAAGAAGAAGAACATGTTATTTCTGTAGTAGATAAACAACTTCCAATTCAATTACGCAATGCTTTAACAATAGAGTTCCCTAAATTAATGAGTTTCTACTCAAGTAGGTTTGGTAAATTAAACTCGAAACCAATGCTATTTGCCTCATATAGTTCAGGGAGAAATGGCCGATATGGTCATCAGGGCGGGACACTACCTAATCAAATATTTGTTCACTGGTATGGGGACAAACTGCTAGAGAGTATTGATAGTTTTCAAGCCTCATGGTTTTTTTCTCACGAGATTGCACACTATTATCAGTTTGAAGGTGGAGAAATCAAAGCACTCGAAGAGCAATGGATTCATGAGGGTGGGGCGGAATACATGGCTTACAGGACATTAATTGAGCAATCTAAAGCATCTAAAGAATATGCTAAGTCTCAACTGAATAAGAGCACTAGAATGTGCATTGATAAAACCAAAACCAAAAGTTTTCTTGGGTTAGTTCAGGCTAAAGATCATAGAATATTATACGAGTGCGGCCTTATTGTATGGTTCGCAATAGATAAAGAACTAAAGCAAGATGGAAATAACTTTGATAACGTATGGTGTTTATTTTTAAATGAAATAAAAAGCGGTAAAAAAGCTGATTTTGCTACTTTGCTTAATGTATTAAAGCCTGTATTAAAAAATCAAACTTTTCAACTCATTAAAAATATAAACACCGCTAAGGCAGCTGAATTCAGCAGATTAGCTTTAGTTAAGTGAGAAAAACATTTTTAGCTACTGCTCTTATGTCCGCTTTGGGGGCTTGTATGATTGCCAGACTCGATAAAAGCCTATTTACCAAAAGTGTCAATTCAGGTTTGAGCTAATGCACTCTATGGTTTATATATTTGAACACCTATACTTTCCTGATGATTAATAGCACAAGCTTTACAAATGCAAGCTTTCCTTTTTAACTCAGAAGGAACCATAGAAAGAAGTTCACTTGAAAATTTTATTGTCAGATCATTGCACCAGCAAGACTTACTTTCATCTTTGGCAGATAGATTTTCACAAGAATTACCACTACCACACAAAGGACAAATAAGAGGGTTAACTTTTTCGTGATTCAACCTATTACTCCGTAATAATGAACTATATGTGAAGCGGATCCCTGCTTTATTGTTTCTAAATTATTTCCCTATAACTCTACTTAAATCAAGCTTACAGAGCAGTTGTTACTATTTAGAATATCATAAATAGTAGATCAATTTTAGCTGCTAATAAGCAACTTGATTATAATTATTCTTTGTAACTCAAGAAAATCCCTGTTGAGCGACCACTGTGGTGGCTAAGTGAACATAAAGCAGCATCATTTCAATTGATATATTCAGTTTGGCGTTAATCGTTAAGTGCTTTGATACAAAATGGCAAGCAGGTTATGTTTGATTAGCCTGCTACTATACCCATATACAAGTTGATTTAGTATAATACCCAATTAATTAAACACGTTTAAAAAGTGCTATGACTGATAATTCAACGAACGTCCCAAATAATGAGAAGCGCTTAAATAAATATATCAGTGAATCTGGTTTTTGTTCTCGCCGTGGTGCGGATAAATTAATTGAAGCTAATCGTGTCACTA
>JADGDH010000095.1 GCA_016745015.1 Colwellia sp. | reverse complement strand
AAATATCAAGCCAAATGGATGAGGGTAGTGCAAAAGCATCTCAAAAAGAATTGAGCCAACAAAGTTTAAGCCTAGAAAATAGAAATATTGACCCGAGTAATATAAAGATATCGCCAAAATTATCAGCAAGTATTAAAGCGATAAGTAACGAGAAAAATCCGCTTGATGTTGAATCAAAATTTAATGATAAAATTGTAAAATTAGTACAAGGTGAGAATGGTCTTACAGAACCAGAAGTTAATGTAGCTTCGGTTGTTTCTGCTTCTCAAAATACTAATACCAACAGTAATAAAAATTTATCAACGGTTAATTTAGGGCAGCAAACTATCACTGAACCTGTTGTAAAACAGGGAGGTGAGGAATCTAAAGGAAAATTGAGTGCAAAATCAGTTGATTATCTAATTGAGCAAAGCAACGAGTTTAGTGCAGATGAAAATAAGAGTGCTAGTGCTAAAGTACTTACTAAAACTAATTCAGATTTCTCTGTTAATAGTAATTTTAGAGATGCAGCTAGCAGAGCAACGCAGGCTACCTATGACCGAGTAGATCAACAAGTTGCTGAAATATTTAACCCTACTGGAAGCGCTGAAGTTTCACAAAGCCAAAAAACTAATACTCAATTGCACCAAGAAACTATCGCCATTTTTAGACGAGATTTTGCTGATGCCGTAAAAGATAAAGTTATGTTAATGATTTCACAAAAGTTGCAGCAGTTTGATATTACACTTGACCCACCAGAATTAGGGAACATGCAAGTGAGAGTTAACTTGCAAGGAGAGCAAGCGGCGGTTAATTTTGTAGTTCAAAACCAACAAGCTAAAGACGCTCTTGAACAAAATATGCATAAGTTAAGAGACTTGTTAGCCGAACAAGGTGTTGATGTTGGTGATGCAAATGTTGAACAGCAGTCGCAACAGTCAGAAAATGAAGCTAATGAAGAAGAGAATATGGGAAGAAGTCATCATAATTCACTAACAAATACAGCTGATGCAAGTGATGTTATTGAGCATAATTTGTCAGCAAGAATGCTTGGTTCTTCATTAATGGGTGTTGATTATTATGCGTAAATGCAAATACAATAAAACAGAGCCTAATGAAATTGCAGATAAATTAGACTAAATATCACTATGTTGATGAAAACACGTTGGCTAGCGTGCTATTCAAGGATATAGTTTAACAATATTGATTAAGATAAATATTTAAGGGTTCTCATGGCTGATGAAAAGGGTAAAACAGAAGATAAGGAAGGCAATTTAGAAATAGATGGCGGCGGAAAAAAGAAAAAAATGATCATTATCATTATCGCTGTAGTGGTTTTACTTGCTGGCGGTGGTGGCGGATATTTTTTCTTTATGGCTGGGGATAATAATACAACGACAGAACAGGCTAATGCCGCAGGTGAAGGTGGGTCTTCTGGTGGCGGTGGTGAAGCTGGCGAAAATCAAGCAGCTCAAGTAGGTACCGCACTTTATGTTCCAATGCCAAGGCCGTTTCGTTTTAATATTCCAGGCTCTGTTCGTGATCGTTTTGTTGAAATTCGAGTACAATTATTGGTTCGAGGTGGCGACAATGAAGAAAATGCTAAAATGCATATACCTTTAATTGAAAGCACGCTATTAAGTGTTTTTTCACAAGCTAATGCTGATGATTTATCAACAAGTGCAGGTAAAGAGGCTTTAAAACAACAATCTCTTGCGGCATTACAACTAGTGATGAAAGATCTTGCAGGAAATGAAACTATTGAGAAGATATTGTTTACTGGTTTTGTTATGCAATAAAAAGCGTTAAGTAACGAGTTTATTAATCGAACAAATGATCGAGAAAAAGAGAATGACGAGTGAGTGATTTATTATCCCAAGACGAAATTGATGCGCTTTTGCATGGTGTTGATGAGGTTGAAGAAGAGGAAGTAGTTGAGGATTCTGCTGGCGAAGAAGGCGGTAGTTCTGACTATGACTTTTCTTCACAAGATCGTATTGTTCGTGGCCGCATGCCAACGTTGGAAATGGTTAACGAACGCTTTGCTCGTCACATGCGTATCAGCTTATTTAACATGATGCGCCGAACAGCAGAAGTATCGATAAACGGTATCCAAATGATCAAGTTTGGTGAATATATTCACACTTTATTTGTTCCTACTAGCTTGAATATGGTGCGTTTTCGTCCGTTAAAAGGCACAGGCCTTATTACGATGGAAGCGCGTTTAGTTTTTATTTTGGTTGATAACTTCTTTGGTGGTGATGGTCGATATCACGCTAAAATTGAAGGTAGAGAATTTACACCGACTGAACGTCGAATAATTCAAATGCTATTAAAACTAATATTTGAAGATTACAAAGAAGCTTGGTCTCCTGTGATGGATGTTTCTTTTGAATATTTAGATTCTGAAGTTAACCCATCAATGGCAAATATAGTTAGCCCAACAGAAGTCGTTGTGATCAGTTCTTTTCATATTGAACTTGATGGTGGTGGCGGTGATTTCCATGTTGCTTTACCTTATTCAATGCTTGAACCTATTCGAGAGCTACTTGATGCAGGTGTACAAAGTGATAAAGAAGATACTGATATGCGTTGGTCTAAGGCACTTCGCGATGAAATTATGGATGTACATGTGTCGCTTAATACCAAGTTTTTAGAAGTTGATCTACCCTTAAGTCAGATAATGGATTTACAAGCTGGTGATATCATCCCTATAGAAATGCCAGAACATATCACAGTATTAATTGAAGACTTACCTACTTTTAGAGCTAAGTTAGGGCGGAGTCGAGATAATATAGCCTTAAAAATTGGAGAAAAAATCAAACGTCCAGAATCTGTTAAATCAGAATTAACCATTTTAACTAAAGGCGGTAAACGCCTTGACAGTGATGCAGAATTGGAATTGTTAGAAAATGACTTATAAACTCTAACAAGCACAAAATATTAATCGTAAAGAATTGAATTGAAAGTTGAGGCAAGCGGTATGAGTGATGATAATGAAGAAGATCTAAGTATGTGGGATGAAGCGTTAGATGAACAAGCGGAAGCTTCTGCAGAAAAGTCTAAAGCAGAAGAAGTTTCTGCAGAAGAAGCTGATAAAGCTGAAGCAGTTGAGCTAGAAGAGCTAACTGAAGATGAGATGCCAATAAGCAATGAAGAAAAACGTAAACTTGATACAATATTAGATATTCCCGTGACTATTTCAATGGAAGTAGGTCGAAGTAATATTAGCATAAGAAATTTATTACAACTTAATCAAGGCTCTGTAGTAGAGCTTGACCGCGTGGCTGGTGAAGCCTTAGATGTATTAATTAATGGTACGCTTATCGCGCATGGTGAAGTTGTTGTTGTTAATGATAAATTTGGTATTCGCTTAACGGATGTTATCAGCCAAACAGAACGAATTAAAAAATTAAGATAATGACTAAGATTTTTATTTTCCTTCTATCGTTTTTATTATGTGTATTCACACAAACATCCTTTGCTCAAGAAACTGCTGCAGAAAATGGGAATGTCGAGGTTAAAAATACTAAAGTTGAAATCACTAAACTTGAAAGTCAGCAGAAAGAAAACGATTCATTAGCGACAGAAAAAACCCCGCAAGTGGGTAAGCATGTTATGGCAAATATGGATGCAAGCAGCATGATTTTGTCTTTATTGATGGTATTAGCGTTAATTATAATCAGTGCATTAGTACTAAAACGTTTTAATCTTACTCAGCAAAACTCAAATCAATTAAAAGTAGTGGCTAGCCTATCTTTAGGAGCCAAAGAACGTGTTATTGTAGTTCAAATAGGAGAGCAACAATTGGTTTTAGGCGTTTGCCCTCAACAAATATCTTTACTTAATACTTTAGAAATCCCCATTGATATTCAAGCAGGTAAACCGTTAGCATTATCTGGAAATGTGTTGTCTTTTTTACAGAAAAACAGTATTAAAGCCAACACTGATAGTACTAATGGCACTGATAGCAATACTGCAACAAACGAAACAACAAGTAACAAATAAGTAATTATGAAAAGAATTGCCTGGTTAGTTTTATTTACACTGTTAGCATCTACATTAAGCTTTGGTATTTTTGCTGCTGATGATCTGTCAATGTCAGCGTTAACATTGACAACAAACCCTGATGGCTCGCAAGAGTACTCAGTAACGTTGCAAATTTTAATGTTTATGACTGCGCTAAGTTTTATACCTGCAGCCGTGATAATGATGACTTCGTTCACACGTATTGTTGTGGTAATGGCTATATTACGACAAGCCTTCGGATTGCAACAAACGCCATCAAATCAAGTTATTATTGGTTTAACCCTTTTTATGACACTTTTCATTATGACACCCGTTTATAATCAAATTAATGAAGTGGCAATTCAACCTTATCTATCAGAACAATTAACATCAGTAGAAGCGATTGATAAAGGTAAAGTGCCACTACGTGCCTTTATGCTTGAGCAAACCAGAATAAAAGATTTAGATACATTAGCTTCAATGGCAGGTCTTGAAGCTGTGGATAAACCAACAGATTTGCCTATGACCGTTATTATTCCTGCTTTTATTATTAGTGAGTTGAAAACAGCATTTCAAATAGGCTTTATATTATTTATTCCTTTTTTAATTATAGATTTAGTTGTTGCTAGTATTCTTATGGCTATGGGTATGATGATGTTATCACCAATGATAGTTTCATTACCCTTTAAATTAATGTTATTTGTTTTAGTGGACGGTTGGAATCTAGTTATAGGTACTATTGCAACCAGCTATGGTTTAGGCAACTAGTTTATACTAGTGAACAAGAGAACATAAGATGGGACCAGAAGTCTTTGTAGACATATTAAGAGATGCTTTATTGCTAGTGATTATACTCGTTAGCGCGGTGATCTTACCTAGCTTATTTGTAGGCCTGATTGTTGCTGTTTTTCAGGCTGCAACGTCAATTAATGAGCAAACATTAAGCTTTTTACCTCGCTTAATTGTAACGCTACTCGCGCTCATTTATGGTGGTCATTGGGGTATACAAAAACTAATGGATTATACTTTTAGATTGGTTGCTAGTATTCCAAGTGTTGTCAGCTGATGGAGTTTACCGAGTCAGTTGTTAATCAATATCTGGCTGATTTTATTTTGCCATTTACTCGTATTGCAGCCTTAGTGATGACGATGATTGGTTTTGGTGCCCGTACTATTCCTACCCGAATTAAACTTTTTTTGTGTGTGACAGTTACTTTTGCAATCATGCCTGCAATTCCTCCAACAAATGTTGAAGAACTTTTCTCTTTTAAGACCTTTTTAATTATTGGTCAGCAAATGCTTGTTGGTATTTCTTTAGGTTTTATTACCGTTATGGTTGTTAATACTTTTACGTTAGCAGGTCAAATTATTGCCATGCAATCAGGCTTAGGTTTTGCTTCGTTAGTTGATCCTGCTAGTGGTATGAATGTACCCGCTGTAGGGCAGTTTTTTTTAATCCTATCGACTCTATTATTTTGGGTTATGGATGGTCATTTAGCTTATCTACAGTTTATAGTCGCAAGTTTTGATACTTTGCCTATTGGCAATGAGCATTTTGCAAGTATTAAATATAAAGAAATTGTTTTGTGGGGAAGTTGGATGTTTGCTACAGCTTTATCACTTGCTTTAGCGCCTTTAACCGCCATGTTATTAATTAACTTTTCTTTTGGTACTATGACCAGAGCAGCACCGCAACTTAATATTTTTGCGATAGGCTTTCCAATAACGATGATGGCAGGTTTGTTAATTATGTGGTTAACCTTTGGTAACTTTCTTACTCACTTTGAATTGCAATGGCAGCGAGCACTTGATTTTAGCTGTTACTTAATTGACTGCAAGGCAGCTTAATTTAAGATGGCTTATTTAATAGTAATTTATTTAAAGCTAACCTGTATAAAAGTGGATTGCTCAAAGGTGATGCTCTATGGCTGAATCAGATAGTGGCGAAAAAACAGAAGAGCCCACAGCGAAAAAACTTAACGATGCGAGAAAGAAAGGTCAAATTGCGCGCTCCAAAGACTTAGGTACCATGTTTGTTTTAGTTGGCAGTGCCTTTGCTTTAATGGTAATGGGCAGTACTTTGGTGCAAGGCTTGTCATCAATGATGAAACGTTTGTTTTCATTGAGTCGTCGAGAAGCAATGGATGTTCATACGGTAGTCAATGTTATATCGAGCGGCGTTAGCAATGTTATTTTTCCTATGCTAGCTATTTTTTTTATTATTATGTTCGCCGCTTTTATTGGTAATACCATGTTGGGAGGAATGGCTTTTTCATGGGAAGCTATGGCTCCAAAAGCCAGTCGCCTCTCTCCTTTTGCAGGCTTTAAACGCATGTTTGGTGTGCAAGCCTTAGTTGAGTTGTTAAAATCAATTTTGAAGTTTTTTGTCGTTTTTATTGTTGCTTTTTTACTGCTTAACGGACTTTTTGAACAAATTTTAGGACTCAGTTTAGAGGCTACCCCGATAAATTTTGATCATGCCGTTAGTATGTTGCTGTGGATGTTTTTAGTTTTAGGGTTATCCATTGGTATTATTGTTGCTATTGACGCGCCATACCAAGTATGGAATCACACTCGCCAATTAAAAATGACAAAGCAAGAAGTTAAAGATGAATTTAAAAATACAGAGGGCAATCCTGAAATTAAAGGGCGAATAAAACAAACTCAATATGAAATGTCTCAACGAAGAATGATGAGTGAGGTGCCAAACTCTGACGTTGTTATTACAAATCCTACTCATTATAGTGTTGCACTAAAGTATGACGCTAATATTGGAGGGGCACCTCAGCTTGTAGCTAAAGGTATAGATGAAATGGCTATGCATATTCGTACCATCGCTAAAGAAAATGGTGTTGAAATTGTTCAGTCTGCTGCGTTAGCACGATCTTTGTATTATACCTCTGAAGTAGACCAAGATATTCCAGAAGAGTTATATGCCGCTGTAGCACAAGTACTGGCTTTTATTTTTCAACTTAATGAGCATAAAAAAGGTAAGTCCAAAAAGCCTATTCCTGTTGCTAAAACACTTCCTATCCCAGATGAATTTAAATATTAAATTACTGGCTGAAACTCCCAATAGCAGCGTTAATTTCATTCATAATAGCAGACTATTGCTCAATCAATTGCCTTGCTTTTGAAAGTTTTTTCGGCGTAATTAATCCGTGTTGTTCATCACGAAAAAAAGTAAAAATCTAAGTTGTTCTTTCTGGTATAGCTTTTGCAAATTCATAGCTAGCGTCAAAAAATCATCATAAAGAGCAAGCAGTACCAAATGCAATTAACCGCCTATTTTAACCAATTTGACAAGAAAAAATTATCTCACTTCGCTGGGGTGGGAACACCGCTATTAGTGATGGCAGCATTAGGTATGGTTATTCTACCTATGCCTGCCTGGCTACTTGATGTGTTGTTCTCATTTAATATAGCTCTATCTTTAGTGGTGTTATTAATTACTGTTTATACCTTAAAACCATTAGAGTTTGGCTCATTCCCCTCTGTAATTCTAATCGCAACAATTTTACGATTAGCGCTCAATGTTGCCAGTACTCGCGTTGTTTTACTTGAAGGACATGAAGGAACAGATGCCGCTGGTAAAGTTATTGAAGCTTTTGGATCTGTTGTTATTGGTGGTAACTACGCCGTTGGTTTAGTTGTATTTTTGATTTTAATTATTATTAATTTTGTTGTTGTTACTAAAGGTGCAGGGCGTATTGCAGAGGTAACTGCTCGCTTTACGCTTGATGCTATGCCAGGTAAACAAATGGCGATAGATGCTGACTTAAATGCGGGATTTATCAATGCCGAGCAAGCAAGGGAACGTCGTATTGAAGTTACAAGTGAAGCTGATTTTTATGGCTCAATGGATGGTGCAAGTAAGTTTGTAAAAGGTGATGCTATTGCGGGTATTTTAATTTTATTCATTAATATCGTTGGTGGTTTGGTTATTGGTATGGTGCAGCATGATCTTACCTTTGATAATGCGGTTGAAATTTATACTTTACTAACCATTGGTGACGGTTTAGTGGCACAAATACCAGGTTTACTATTGTCTGTTGCAACCGCTATTGTTGTTACACGTCAAAATACTGCTCAAGACATGGGTGAGCAAGTCAGCTCTCAGTTAGGTCAAGAAAAGTCACTTTATATTGCTGCTGGTGTTATGTTTGTAATGGGTGTTATACCAGGCATGCCACACTTTGCTTTTTTACTCTTTGCTGCAATCATTGGTGCAGTCGCATATTTTGGTAGTAAGCGTAAAGAAACTAAGGCTGCCGAATTAGAGAAATCGGCAGAAGAAGAACAAGTACAAAATCAGAAAAAGGAAGACGAAGTCAAAGAGCTTGACTGGGATGATGTTAATCATGTTGACGTTATTGGTTTAGAAATAGGCTATCGCTTAATTCCATTAGTAGACAAAGCCCAAGGTGGTGAATTACTTAGCCGAATTAAAGGTGTTCGTAAGAAATTGTCTCAAGAGTTTGGCTTTTTAGTGCCAGCGGTACATATTCGTGACAATTTAGATCTAGACCCAAATAGTTATCAAATATCTTTAATGGGTGTCACTATTGGCAGCGCTGAAATTCGCCACGACCAAGAATTAGCAATTAACCCAGGGCAAGTATTTGGTAAATTAGATGGTGTAGTAACTAAAGATCCCGCGTTTGGTTTAGATGCTGTTTGGATTAACCAAAACCAGCGAGAACAAGCTCAAACATTAGGTTATACCGTTGTTGATTCTGCTACCGTATTAGCAACACATTTAAGCCAAATATTAACGAATAATGCCGCTCAATTGTTAGGTCATGAAGAGGTACAAAATTTACTTGATATGCTTTCGAAGACCTATCCAAAATTGGTTGAAGGTTTTATACCTGATACGTTAACACTCGGTACCGTTGTAAAAGTATTGCAAAGTTTAATGACTGAAGGCGTTGCTGTACGTGACATGCGTTCAATTGTACAAACGCTTGTTGAATATGGTCCTAAGAGTCAAGATTCTGAAGTGTTAACAGCCGCGGTACGCATTAGTTTACGGAAATTTATTATTCAAGACTTGATTGGCTCAGCCCTTGAAATACCTGTCATAACCTTGGCGCCAGAATTGGAACAAATGTTGCACCAGTCTATGCAAATGGCTGGAGATGATGGTGCAGGCATTGAGCCTGGCTTGGCAGAGCGTTTGCAAAAATCATTAACAGACGGTGCTCAGCAACAAGAACTATCTGGTGATGTGCCAATATTGTTAACATCTGGAATTTTACGAACCGTGCTTGCTAAGTTTGTGAAGTACACCATACCAGGCTTACGGGTCATTTCTTACCAAGAAATACCAGATGACAAGCAAATTAAAATTGTTAGTGCCATAGGGCAATAGATTTGAGCAAGAAAAGTAACGAATAAACAAGTCATGAGTATTAAAGTTCTTCGTAACTCGTAACTAAAAGAGGGGTTAACTGTGAAAATTAGACGTTTTGTTGGCAAAGATATGCGTAGCGCATTAGCACAAATAAAAGAAGAATTAGGTGTAGATGCAGTTATTATGTCTAATAAAAAAATCCCTGAAGGTGTAGAATTAATGGCAGCTGTTGATTATAACCAATCAACAACGCAAACAAGTGGTACTCATCAACAAGAAACAAATCAACAAAAGAATGAGAGCAGCCGTGAAGTGTTAAATGACGTGGTTAATATTACTAATTCTACGGTAGACTCTACTGCACCTGCAGATAGTTTGTCGGCACTATTAAATAGACAAGTTCAACATCATTCTGACACGACCAATTCAAATGAAGTCACAGAGCAAGATGCTATTGTGCAGATTAATCAAACTCCTGTTCAGGATGAAAATATTGAAGAGCAGTTACGTAACTTCACTCAACGATTACGTCACTCAAAACCTGACGGTACAATTCCGGCTCCACAAACCTCTAATACAAATACTCATTCTCAATATGAGGGGCATATTTCTTTAGAAGCAGAGCAAATGGCAAAAAAGATACAGTCGCAACAAGTTACAGAGCAGCAAGAAGATAAAAGTAGTCATGTTAGCCAACAAGACTTTAATAAAATGCAACAAGAAATGGCTTCTATTAGAAAATTACTTGAACATCAAGTCTCAGGTCTTATGTGGCAAGATATGGCGCAAAAAGAACCTCAACGTGCAGTGTTAGTAAATCGTTTATTAGCATTAGGGCTAAGTGAGCAAATAGCTGATCAAATTGCGGGTTATGTTCCTGCTGAATATCATGAAACAGAAGCTTGGCAGCAAGCAACCAAATTAATTGGTGAACAATTAAATACGACTCAAAATGATATTATTCAGCGTGGTGGTATTGTTGCTTTAGTTGGACCCACGGGCGTTGGTAAAACAACCACTATAGCCAAACTTGCTGCACGTTTTGCACAAGTGCATGGACATGAACAAGTCGCTTTAATTTCAACAGATACCTACAGAATTTCAGGTTTTGAACAATTAGCTACTTATGGAAAAATAATCGGTTGCCAAGTGAAGTTAGCTAAAGATAGTCAATCATTAAATTCATTGCTTGAACAATTTTCTAAGAAAAAGTTAATTTTAATTGACACTGCAGGAATGGGACAAAGAGATATTCGTTTAGCTGAAAATTTAGCTAGTTTAGTATCCAATGCTAGCGTTAGAATAAGAAACTATTTAGTATTAGCGGCCAACAGCCAGCAGCAGGTAATGCAAGAAAATGTTGAACGCTTTAAAAAAGTACCATTATCGGGTTGTATTTATACTAAACTTGATGAAAGCGTTAGTATTGGTGAAATAATTACAACTTCAATTCAAAATGGCTTACCAATAGGTTATCTTACTGATGGACAAAGGGTTCCAGAAGATATTAAAGTTGCAAATGCTGAGAAATTGGTTACGCTTGCAGATAAAATGGCAACAAAATCAGCAAAAAATAATGTGATTTTTACTCAACGAATAGTGAAAGCAATGCCAATAGCTGCGACTGTAGCTGTATAGAAAAATTATTAATTGCAGTGTTTTTAATTAAAATAAAACGGTAGTATAAGAAGTTAAGAAATAATAAATGGCAGATCAAGCGAGCGGCTTAAGAAAAATGCAAGACTTAAAAAAGGTTAAAGTAGTAGCAGTTTCGGGTGGTAAAGGGGGAGTTGGAAAAACCAACGTCTCACTAAACACTGCTATCGCTCTTGGGCAGTTAGGTAAAAGGGTGTTAGTGCTAGATGCCGATTTAGGCTTAGCCAATGTTGATGTTATGTTGGGTTTGAGAGTAAAACGCAATCTTTCTCATGTCCTATCAGGCGAGTGTGAACTTGATGATATTATCATCACAGGACCTAGTAACATAAAAATTATTCCTGCCACTTCTGGCTCTCAATCTATGGTTGATTTAACGCCTGCTGAACATGCAGGTTTAATTCGTGCATTTAGCGAAATGCGAACTCAGTTTGATGTGCTTATTGTCGATACTGCTGCAGGTATTTCAGATATGGTGCTTAGTTTCACTCGTGCGGCACAAGATGTCATGTTAGTGGTGTGTGATGAACCAACCTCAATCACTGATTGTTATGCTTTAATGAAACTTTTAAGCCGTGATCATGGTGTTTTCAAATTTAAAGTTGTTGCCAACATGGTACGTAGCCCTAAAGAAGGGCAACAGTTATTTGCTAAGTTGACTAAAGTTACGGATCGGTTTTTAGATGTAGCGCTTGAACTTGTTGGTGTTGTACCATTTGATGAAAATATTCGTAAATCAGTACGTAAGCAACAAGCAATTGTAGAAGCTTTTCCTGATTCTCCTGCAGCAATAGCATTTAAAGATTTAG
>JADGDH010000229.1 GCA_016745015.1 Colwellia sp. | reverse complement strand
AAAAAAGGCGCTCGCACGCATTATTGTTTCTTTAATCTTGGTGGCTCAGCCCATGAAGTAGGTGTTAAACAAATAAGCTATTATTTATGGAACAAATTTGGCGCTTCTCATAAGGTAAAATTTTTTGCGGTTGATTTCGAACCAGTTGTTGCTGAAATCTTAGAAAAGGTAGAAAACGGCCAAATGGGCGTAGTACTTAAGCGTATGATGATGCGTGCAGCTAGTAAAATTGCTGCTAAAGGGAAAATTCAAGCTCTTGTTACTGGAGAAAGCTTAGGTCAAGTATCTAGTCAAACGCTCACTAACTTAAATGTTATTAACCGTGTTACTGACACCCTTATTTTACGCCCCTTAGCAGCTTACGATAAGCAAGATATTATTGATATTGCACGTAAAATTGGTACGGAAGACTTTTCTAAAACCATTCCTGAATATTGTGGTGTTATTTCAAAAAAACCAACAGTAAAAGCCGTTATTTCTAAAGTGGAAGCAGAAGAAGATAATTTCGATTTTGATATTCTTGATAAAGTTGTGAGTGAAACTCGCGTGTTTGACATTCGTGATATAGGTAAGGAAACAGAAGAAGAAATCACCGCAGTAGATTTAGTTGATGATATTAGTGAAAACGCAATTGTTTTAGATATCCGTAGTCCTGAAGAGGAAGAGGATAAACCACTAGATCTTGGTAGCGTTGAAGTTAAACATATTCCCTTTTATAAGTTGGCAACTCAGTTTGGTGATCTGGATATGAATAAAGATTATTTACTGTATTGCGATCATGGTGTGATGAGTAAGTTACAAGCGCTATATCTTTTAGATAATGGCTTTACTAATGTTAAGGTATATCGTCCTTAGAAATTAGAGCTTAGAACCTAAGCCTTTCACTTGTTGCCACACCTTTGTATTTTCAGGTGTGGCAATATTATGTTTAATGCCTAAGCGATGAATGTAGCCGTTAATATAGTCAATTTCTGTTTGTCTATTTGCCAATACATCACAACGCATGGATGAGCAATTTTTTTCGGTTGCTTGAGCAACTTCTTGCACACTTTTTTGCAATTCTTCTTTAACTAATGCAATTCCTTGGGTTTTCGCAACCGCGATAATCTCTATTAATAATGCTTCTATTTGCCAAGTGAACTGAGTGTTGTTAACTAAGCCATTATCAATATTATTTAAAGCCGTGATTGGGTTTATTACACAGTTAATGGCTAGCTTTAACCATTGCTTGATAGCTATATTAGTTTCGAATTTTACTAACGGTAAAGCGTTGTGAAGAATACTGGTTATCTGCTCGTCTCTTACGTTATCTTGTTCCCCACATTTATTTCCAGAAATCAAGCCAAGGCTCGACACACCTGAACCCGTATGGGTAATATTCAATGGCGCATTGCGTAAGCAGCCATGCGTGGTTAATAATGCATAAATAGCATGTTTATTGATAATTGCTTGTGGAAGTTTTTCGAGTGTGCCTATGCCATTATGGGCAAGAATAATAGTACAGCTTGTTTTCAATTGCTCAGCTATTTGTGTTATCGCATCGCTTATTTGATAAGACTTTAAGCAAAGAAAAACAGTATCAGCGGTTTGTAGTTGCTCGGGTTGCGCATAATTCACTATGCCATTATATGTTTGGTTATTTAGTGCAGTGAATTGATAATAATTTTGAGTTAAGTTTTGTTGATTAGATGCTAACAAGCTTAGTTTGCTAAGTGGATAAATATCGCCTGTGCCTTTATTTTGAACTTGTGTTTTTTTTGTTTGGAATTTTTGTGCTTGAGATAAGTGGTGATACCACAATAACCCCATTGCTCCTTGACCCATAACAACAATATTCATTGGTTTAGTTTTACTTTAGTTGGTTGTTTTTCCATTCTGCTTAGAATTAATGACTTATATTTTAAATAGGTATATTTTAAAAAAACAAATAGACTTATCCCTATAATGTCAGCAAAAAAATCACTGAATTCCGCATTACGAAACCCCAAGTAATATTGCCCTAATTCACTTAATGCGGCATAAAAACTTAGCGTGAATAAAGTACTTAGTAGTGAAAACTTTAATACTGAAGAAACGAGCCAAGTTAAAACGAAAAAACCAATGAAGTGGCCAATAGTATCTATTTGAGGAGAGCGAAATACTAATCTTTTGAGTGTTTCAGGCAATAACAATTCACTGGAAAAAAACAGTAGAATTGCACCGCAGAAGATTAGTATAAAAAAAGATAAATGATGTTGTGCTTTCAAAGGTAGTCATATATTAAAAGGCAATGTATAGATATTATCATGCTAATGATAACAGTGGAGAATAAATGTGAATGATAAATTCTGCTAAAGCTTGCTTGTTTGCCTTTCTTCTCTAGGTATAATGGCATTATATTTCATCATAAATAACAAGAGAATAATTATGCCATCAATGGATATAGTGTCAGAAACTGATTTAGAAGAAGTACGTAATGCAGTAGATAATGCAAATCGTGAGCTAAGTACACGTTTCGATTTTCGTGGTGTAGAAGCAAGTTTTGAATGGAAAAAACCAGTTGTAACCTTGAAAGCTGAAGGTGACTTTCAACTTAAACAACTTTGTGACATGTTACGTAGTCAATTAACTAAGCGTAATGTTGATGCTAAAGCCATGGCTGTGGGGGATGCTTCTGCAACAGGTAAAAACTGGAGTCAGCAAGTGACTTTTAAAGAAGGTATTGAGCAAG
>JADGDH010000094.1 GCA_016745015.1 Colwellia sp. | reverse complement strand
CCATCTTACCAATTTTTATGGGGTGATATGCTAGCCTATGGTGTGTGCGTTAAAAAAGATATTGAATTAGGTTTATATTATATGCGTTTAGCGGCAGATCAAGGTTTGTCTGAAGGTCTTGAACAAATGGGGCGTTATTACCATGTAGGTAAGTTTATGCAGGTGGATATAGAGCAAGCTATACTTTTTCTAAAAGCTGCCGCCTCTATGAATAACCTTGCCGCTCAAATGCGTTTAGCGGCTATTTATCAGCAAGGTTATGGTAGTCCTTTAGATTACCCTGAACTATATTCTCAACTTCATCATGCTATTGCAGAAGATAAAACTACCTATAAAAAAATTACTCAATTGAAAAACCAATTAGCAATGAAAATGCCTACACATGTAGTAAATACGGCGAAGAAAGCTGATTATACCAACTAAAGTTGCGAGTTTTTAGTTTCGAGTGGCAAGCGTTAAGTTTGTGGTATACTTGTTTTAATTATTATTTTCATTCATTACAAGTAATCAATTATTGTGACCATTAACGATCCCCATGCAAAACGTGAAGCTAAAAAATACGAAAAACCAGTAGCTTCGCGCGAACTATTACTGTCTATTATAGAAACATATTCACCGCCTCCTACCTACAATACCTTGGTTAAAAAGCTTAATTATCAAGAAGATCATTTACTTATTGGTTTAAAGCGTCGTTTACGTGCAATGGAAAATAGTGGACAACTCGTTTTTAATAAATTTAAACAATATGCGATACCTGAAAAAAATAGTTTGTTAACAGGTAAAGTACTTGGCCACCGAGATGGTTTTGGCTTTTTCTCTCCTGATGATGAAAGTGTGAAAGATCAGCGAGGTAAAGATTTTTATATTTCTTCTCATGAAATGCAGAGAGTGTTCCATGGTGATATTGTTCAAGCCATATTGGTGGATCGTACTGATAGAAAAGGTCGTAAAGAAGTAAAAATACTTGAAGTAATAGAACCAAGAAAAGCGCCAATTGTTGGGCGTTTTTATGTTGATCACCATGTTTGTTCTGTCGTACCAGAAGACACCAAGATCAAACAAGAAATATTAATCGATCCAAAAGCTAAATTAGGCGCGCGTCATGGGCAAATGGTAGTGGTTGATTTAGTGCAAAGACCAACCAGACGCTCTCATGCTATTGGCAAAGTTATTGAAGTTTTAGGTGACCATATGGCGCCAGGTATGGAAATAGAAATTGCTTTACGTGCTCATGACTTACCGCATCAATTTCCTCATGCAGTGCAAGCCGAAGTTGCAAGTATTGCTGATGAAGTTGAAGAGTCAGCAAAGTTACCTCGTGCAGATTTAAGAGATTTACCATTAGTGACTATTGATGGTGAAGATGCGCGTGATTTTGATGATGCGGTTTACTGTCAACCTAAAAAGTCAGGTGGTTGGCGTTTATGGGTTGCTATAGCAGATGTTAGCTACTATGTTCGCCACGGTAGTGCATTAGATGATGAAGCTATTTCTCGTGGTAATTCCGTTTATTTTCCTAGCCAAGTTATTCCGATGTTACCAGAAAAGTTGTCGAACGGTTTATGTTCGCTAAACCCGGAAGTTGATAGACTCTGCATGGTTTGTGAAATGACGGTGAGCAGCGCTGGAAAATTATCAGGTAGTAAATTTTACCCAGCAGTGATGCGCTCTCATGCTCGCTTTACCTATAGCAAAGTGGCCGCAATGCTTGATGCTCAAGATGATAATAAAGGTCAGGAACTTAGAGAAGAATACTCTACGCTTGTGCCTGATTTAGAAAACTTAAAAGACATGTATTTAGCATTAAGCGACGCTCGTAATAAACGTGGTGCTATTGCTTTTGAAACACAAGAGTCACTCTTTCTTTTTAATGATGATAAAAAAATTGAAAGTATTGTGCCACTTATTCGCAATGATGCACATAAAATCATTGAAGAATGTATGATCATGGCAAATGTTGCTACAGCCAAGTTTATTGAAAAGCACAAAAAACCAGGGTTATTTCGTGTACACGATAAACCTAGTGAGGATAAATACAATAAGTTTGTAAGTTATTTATCTGAATTGGGTATTTCGCTACCTAGCAGAGAAGAGCCAGAGCCAAAAGACTATTGTGATATTTTAGCGAAAATAGCTAGCAGGCCTGATCAAGAATTGATTCAAACTATGCTGCTACGTTCAATGCGACAAGCGGTTTACCAAAGTGATAACTTAGGGCATTTTGGTTTAGCCTTGCAGTCTTATAGTCACTTTACTTCACCTATTCGACGTTATCCTGATTTAGTTGTTCATCGGGTAATCAAAAGTATTTTACTTGAACAGATGAAAAACCAAGAACAAAGTGAAGCTAATGTTGGTGCCTATGGTTATAAACTTGAAGAAGTTATTGAATTAGGCGAGCATTGCTCTATGACTGAACGTAGAGCTGACGAAGCAACTCGTGATGTAAGTGATTGGTTAAAATGTGAATTTATGCAAGATCATGTGGGCGATAGTTTCAGTGGCGTTATCAGCACGGTAACTAATTTTGGCATGTTTGTTCGTTTGCATGACTTACATATTGAAGGGTTAGTACACATAACGTCATTGGGTCGAGATTACTATCATTATGACGATGTACGAATGTGCTTAACGGGTGAAAATTCGGGTATTAAGTATCGTGTTGGAGATGTTATTAATGTACAAGTTGCCGCCGTTAACCTTGATGAAAAGAAAATAGATCTTGCTATACAAGGGCAATTAACTAATACGAAGAAAGTAAAAAAAGAGGGAGATAAAAAGCCCCCTCAAAAAAAGGGTAAAGGGAAAAGTAAAGCACAAGCTAAAGTGCCATCTAAAGTTAAGTCTAAAGTAAGAAAGCGCAGTGAACGTAAAAAACGTCCAGGTAAAAATGCTCGAAAAAAGCACAGTAATAAATAATCGAAGACCGCTTCTTTTTTAACAAAAGTCGCTGCGATAAAGGTAAATGAAATGGCAAAAAATGAAGAATTAGTATTCGGTATTCATGCGGTAAATGCTTTATTAAAAAATGCACCAGAACGTTTTATAGAAATGTGGTTGTTAAAAGGGCGTGATGATGAACGTTTGTTACCTATTATTAACTTAGCACGTAAATACGGTATTTCAGCGCAAATGGTACAAAGAAAAGTACTTGACGATAAAAGCTTTAATGAGCAGCATCAAGGTGTTGTTGCGCGGGTGAAACCAGGTAAAGTACTTACTGAAAATGATTTAGACGATATTGTTAGTTTGGCAGAAAAACGTGATATACCACCATTTTTACTTATTCTCGATGGTGTTACCGATCCTCATAATTTAGGTGCCTGTTTACGAAATGCGGATGCTGCAGGAGTACACGCGATTATAGTACCTAAAGATAATGCTGCTAAAATAACAGCCACTGTACGTAAAGTAGCCGTGGGTGCAGCAGAATCAGTACCTTTAGTGCAAGTGACTAACTTATCGCGAACGATGAAGCACTTACAACAAATGGGCGTATGGATTGTAGGTACTGCTGGCGAAACAGATACTTGTCTTTATGATGTAAAATTATCTGGCCCGATGGCTCTTGTTATGGGAGCAGAAGGTAAAGGAATGCGCCGACTAACCCGTGAAAATTGTGATCAATTAGTAAAATTACCAATGGCTGGAAGTGTGTCAAGTTTGAATGTTTCAGTGGCTACAGGTATCTGTTTATTTGAAATGGTTAGACAACGTTTGACCTAGAAGCTACTTTACAGTATGAAAATCACTTTTGAGTATAAAGAAACAACTTTAATCTAATAGAATTAACCCAAGGACGAATCACATGAAAAAACTCGTAATCACTATAATATTACTTATTACTGTTGGTTTAATTGCGCCAAAATTTATTGGTGGTGTTGTTGAAACTGAGCATAAGTCAGGTGTTGATAAGTTAAATGAAAACCCTGCTATTACTATTGACTCAACTACTTTTACCCGTGGTTGGTTTAGTGGTAAAGCTATTACTGAAATGACCATTCTGCTACAAGAAGAAGAAATAGAAGATATTACTATTATTGTTGAAGAAAGATTGTCATTTGGCCCTATAATATTTACGAATGACGGTTTGGCGTTTGCATTAAGTTTTTCACAAGCAGACATTAATTTTAAAGAATTAATTTTAGATGAAGAAATAGAAACCTTTATTAATAATAAAATACATTTAAGTGGTTTATTAACTTTTTCTAAAAACATAATTTCTAATATTGTAATTGATGAAGTATCGAAAGAAGTAGATGGCAATAAAGTTACTTCTGCAAAAGCGATAGGGCACTTTACTTTAGAAAATAACAATAGGGTTTATGGTGACTTTAATTGGGCAGGCTTAACCGCAACAACAAGTGATGAAAGCTTTACCATTGGAAAAGTTCTGTTCTCAGTAGATCAAACCCTTATTGCGGGTGATTATTATCAAGGTGATGCTATTTCAACAGGGGATTTTGATTTTTCAATATCTTCAGTAGAAGCAAAAGATGCTAAAGGTATAACGGTTTTTACACTTGATAATATGTTAATTAGTGCAATGTCAGCGGTTAGCAATGATTTAATGGAAATTACAATGAAATATAGCGCGGATAAAGTAGTGTCAACGGGACAACAGTTAGAAAATGCTAATTTAGATGTAGTACTTAGTGGTTTGAACTTTAAAGTAATGCAAGAAGTTAATATGTTAATGACCGAGCTATCAGATGATGGCGAAGAAATGTTTAGCCCAGAAAATATGGAAAAACTATCAGCATTAACCGTTAAATTATTAGCAGATGATCCTATCGTTGAAATTAAAGATTTTAGTGTTCAAACACCTGAAGGTAAAATTGAATCATCAATGCAAGTGAGTGTAGATGAAAAATTATTTGATACAACTAATATTATGTCGATTATACCTGCGATAAAAGCGAATGCTAATGGTAAGGCTCCAATGCCATTTTTTGCGAAGCTTGGTTTAGCACCTATGGTAGAGATGTATGTGCAACAAGGCTTAATCATTTTAAACGAACAAGAACTCAGTTTTAATGCTAAGTTTTCTCAAGGTCAATTAAACGTTAATGGTAATAATATTCCTTTATAGTTTTAATCTTCAAATTTACTTCAGCAAGCGGTAATAATACTAATTTTTTGTTGCTTGCTTTTCCTGCTTGTTTTCCCTACAATACGCCTCCTTAATTCAGCCTGAACTTTTTGTTCCTTGCTTCAACTGGTGTTGGCTGAGCCAGATGATGAAGCTACAACCCATAAGGAGCTCGTAATGCGTCATTACGAAATCGTATTTATGGTTCACCCTGATCAGAGTGAACAAGTGTCTGGTATGATCCAGCGCTACACAGACTTGATCAATGCTGCTGAAGGCAAAATCCACCGTCTAGAAGACTGGGGCCGTCGTCAATTAGCATACCCAATCAATAAATTGCATAAAGCACACTATGTTCTTATGAACATTGAAGCGCCGCAGTCAGTTATTGATGAGCTAGAAACAGCTTTCCGTTATAACGATGTTGTTATTCGTAACATGATCATGCGTACTAAAGACGCGGTAACTGAAGCGTCGCCAATGGCTGCTGCTAAAGAAGACCGTCGTGAAGTTAAGAAAGATGTTGCTGCTGCGCCAGCACCGACTGCAGAAGTCTCTACTGAAGAGAAGTCTGAAGAAGCTGCTAGCGAATAAGTAATTTGTGATGGCTCTTTATTAGAGGATTAAATAGAAAATCCTATGCAAGACTCTTTGAAAGAGAATCACCTTGTGCTGACAGGTTCGGTAGTGAAAACACCAAAGCAGTCAACAAGCCCTGCAGGTATTGTTCATAGCCAGTTTTCTATAGACCATAAGTCTATTCAAAATGAAGCAGGCATGAATCGACAAGCATTTGTCAGAATACAGGTAGCAGTTACAGGTGAATTATCACACTTAACGCATGAATTAGTTGTTGGACAATGTGTAAAAGTGACCGGTTTTATTAACCGCCACGAATCAAGAAATGGTAATCCGTTACTTGTATTACATGCTCAACATATACAAATGATTAATTAGTGTTTTATTTTTACATTACGTTATAAATAAAACCGAATTCGGAGAATATTATGTCTCGTTTTTTTAGACGTCGTAAGTTTTGTCGCTTCACAGCGGAAGGCGCAACATCTGTAGATTATAAAGATATTGCTACTTTAAAAAACTATATCACTGAAAGTGGTAAAATTGTTCCTAGCCGTATCACTGGTACTGCTGCTAAATACCAACGCCAATTAACTCGTGCTATCAAACGCGCTCGTTACTTGTCATTGTTGCCATATACTGACTTACACAAGTAAGCTAATAAGGGGTTTATTATGGAAGTAATTCTTCTAGACAAAATCGCCAAATTAGGCGGCCTTGGTGACAAGGTATCTGTTAAATCAGGTTATGCACGTAACTACTTATTACCTCAAGGTAAAGCAGTATTTGCATCAGAAGCTAACGTTGAACACTTTGAAGCACGTCGTGCTGAATTAGAAACTAAGTTAGCTGGCGTTTTAGCAACTGCAGAAGCTCGTGCTGCTAAAATTGTTGAATTGGCTGAAGTTACTATCGCATCTAAAGCAGGTGAAGAAGGTAAGTTATTCGGTTCAATTGGTACTCGTGATATCGCTGATGCGATTACTGAAGCTGGCGTTGCATTAACAAAAGCTGAAGTACGTTTACCATTAGGCGCACTTCGTGAAACTGGCGAATTTGAAATCGCTATTCACTTACACACTGATGTTGATACTAGCATCAAAGTGATTGTTATCGCTGAAGCTTAATTGCTTAAGTTATATAAGCGTAGGTTGGAATTAATTTCAACAAACACTGTACTATAAAATACCGAACTATCTTTGATAGTTCGGTATTTTTTTGATTTTTTTTCCAAAATACAGCTCTTTAATAAATATAATTGGCGCTATATTTTGTGTACAATAGACACTCCCCAGTTTTAAAGCAAAAGAATATTAGTAGCATGGCCGGACGTATCCCTCGACAATTTATTGATGACTTATTAGCCCGTGCTGATATTGTTGAATTAATAGATGGCCGTGTACCACTAAAAAAAGCGGGCAAAAATTATCAAGCTTGCTGTCCTTTTCATAATGAAAAATCTCCTTCTTTTACCGTAAGTCAAGATAAGCAATTTTATCACTGCTTTGGTTGCGGTGAGCACGGTAATGCTATTTCATTCTTAATGGAATTTGACCGTTTAGATTTTGTTGACGCTATTGAAGAGCTAGCAAGTCATTGTGGTGTAGAAGTGGTGCGTGAGGAAAATAATGCCAGCCCAGCTGAGCAACGCCATCAACAACAAATTTATCAACAAAAACAAGATGACTACGAGTTAATGAATCAAATTAGCCGTTTTTATCAACAACAATTGAAAACTTCAGCCGATAAAGAAACTGCCATTAATTATTTAAAAGGCAGAGGATTAAGTGGTGAAGTGGTCAAGCGTTTCAGTATTGGTTATATCAGTGATGCTTGGGATGGCATGATGAAAGTTTTTTCATCGCATGGCAAAGCAAATCAACAGTTAGTTGATTTAGGTATGGCGATACAAGGTGATAAAAACCGTCCATATGACAGGTTCCGTGGTCGTATTATGTTTCCTATTCGGGATAAGCGAGGCCGGGTTATTGGTTTTGGTGGTCGAGTATTAGGTGATGAAAAACCCAAATATTTAAACTCACCAGAAACGCGTGTTTATCATAAAGGCCAAGAGTTATATGGTTTATATGAAGCAAAGCAAGCGAACAAAAACCTTGAACGATTAGTGGTTGTTGAAGGGTATATGGATGTTGTAGCACTAGCGCAACATGGTGTTGATTATGCCGTTGCCTCATTAGGAACAGCGACAACCTCTGAACAACTACAAACAATGTTTCGTACAGTAAAGGAAGTTATTTGTTGTTACGATGGTGATAGAGCAGGGCGTGATGCTGCATGGCGAGCTATGGAAAATGCGTTACCACTTATTCGTGACGGATTTTCATTGAAGTTTGTTTTTGTTCCTGATGGTGAAGATCCTGATTCATTAATTCGTAAAAAAGGTCAACAAACGTTTGAGGAAATTTTAGATGAAGCGATGCCACTGTCTAAATTTTTATTTGAGCATTTAATGAACCAAATCGATATGAACTCTTTAGAAGGGCGAGCAGCTTTAGTTGAATCGTTTCAACCCTACTTAGCAAAGCTGCCTGATAGTGTGTTAAAAGATGCCATTATTAATGAGATTGCAAATAATTTTGGCACAGGAAGCGAACAATTTTTAGCTAAAATCAAAAAAAACACTCATACTGAAATCAAGCTTAAAAAGCCAAAGAGTAACACCAAAATAACGCCAGTTAGATTAGCTATTGCATTACTCGTAGAACATCCCCATATAGTAAAAGAATTAGGAGATGCTTCTGTACTTGAACCGTTAAATGTTCCAGGTGTTAATTTACTTACTCAGTTATTGAAGCTTTGCCAACAAAACCCTGAAATAAAAACAGCACAACTGTTGGAGTGTTTTCGTGATACAGCAGAAGGTAAACAACTAGCAAAATTAATGTGTTGGCAACATCATGTTGAAGCTGATGCCGCAGCAGATGTTTTTCTTGATAGTATTGAAAAACTACTTAATGATTTTGTTGAAAAACGGACTGAGTTTTTATTACAAAAAGCTCGAATGAAACAGATAACACAGCAAGAAAGACAAGAGCTACAAGCGATACTTAATGCTTAATCCCCCCCATTATCGCTATTAATGGCTATACTTGAGTTAAATAAAGTACGTAGTTTAAAAGTAGAGGCTCAATACATGAATTCAATGGTGGAAATAGCGCAAAAAACTCGCTATAATTTCCCGCTTTATTTATTTGTGCAATTTTTACTACCCCATTTTTACAATATTGTTTTAAAAAACCATATTTACCAGACATAGGTGGACACTCGTCAATGGAACAAGCCCCTCAATCTAGATTGAAAGATTTAATAACCAAAGGTAAAGAGCAAGGTTATTTAACGTTTGCGCAAGTTAACGATCATCTTCCTCAAGATATTATCGATTCAGATCAAGTCGAAGATATTGTTAGTATGATCAATGATATGGGTATTCAAGTTTTTGAAAATGCCCCTGATGCCGATACGCTAATGATGAGCGAAGCTAATACCGATGAAGATGCTGCCGAAGCTGCAGCACAAGCATTAGCAACAGTAGAAAGTGAAATTGGCCGAACAACTGATCCTGTTCGTATGTATATGCGAGAAATGGGAACAGTAGAGTTGCTTACACGTAAAGGCGAAATTGTTATTGCCAAGCGTATTGAAGAGGGTATTAAAGAAGTACAACGTAGTGTTTCTGAATACCCACCTGCAATTAATTCGTTACTTGATATGTGGGATAACTTCGAAGCTGAAGAAGTGCGATTAACAGACATCATTGTTGGCTTTTTAGACCCTGATGCTGAAGATGAAGAGGTTCCTGCAGCAGCGACACATGTTGGCTCTGAGTTATCAAAAGAAGAACTTGATAATGAAGACAAAGATAAAAATGAAGCTGAAGAAGAGGAAGAAGAAGAAGATACGGGTCCTTGCCCTGAATTGGCTCGCGAAAAATTTACCGCGTTGCGTGATGCTTATGAACATGCCAATAAAATCATTGAGAAAAAAGGCCGTGGTCACAAAGATGCCCAAGCCGCTATTGATGCAGTTGCTGAAATATTTAAAGAGTTCCGTTTAATTCCTAAGTTGTTTGATAAGCTTGTGAAAAATATGCGTAGTATGATGGATAGATTACGCGTGCAAGAACGTTTGATCATGAAGTACTGTGTAATTGGGGCAGGTATGCCTAAAACAACGTTTATTAAAATATTTCCAGGTAATGAAACTTCAAAAGATTGGTTTGAAGCAGAAAAAGCAGCAGGTCATAGTTACTCAGCTAAACTTGCTGATATTGAACTAGATGTAGAGCGTTGTATCTATAAATTAAACCAAATTGAAGAAGAAACGTTTTTAAATATTCATGGCATTAAAGACATTAACCGTCGTATGTCAATTGGTGAAGCAAAAGCGCGCCGAGCAAAAAAAGAAATGGTTGAAGCCAACTTACGTTTGGTTATTTCAATTGCAAAAAAATACACTAACCGTGGTTTACAATTCTTAGATTTAATTCAAGAAGGTAACATTGGTTTAATGAAAGCAGTTGATAAGTTTGAATATCGTCGTGGTTATAAGTTCTCTACCTATGCAACGTGGTGGATTCGCCAAGCAATCACGCGTTCAATTGCTGACCAAGCGCGCACTATTCGTATTCCTGTACATATGATTGAAACCATCAATAAATTGAATCGTGTTTCTCGTCAAATGTTACAAGAAATGGGGCGTGAGCCAACACCTGAAGAATTAGCTGAACGCATGATTATGCCAGAAGATAAAATTCGCAAGGTATTGAAAATTGCTAAAGAGCCAATTTCAATGGAGACACCCATTGGCGATGATGAAGATTCACACTTAGGTGACTTTATTGAAGATGGCAGTGGTGAACTACCTGTTGATTCAGCAACGTCTGAAAACCTTAAAGGTGCCACTCATGAAGTGCTTGCTGGTTTAACAGCTCGCGAAGCGAAAGTACTTAGAATGCGCTTTGGTATTGATATGAATACTGATCACACGTTAGAAGAAGTTGGTAAACAGTTTGATGTAACACGTGAACGTATTCGTCAAATTGAAGCGAAAGCACTGCGTAAGTTACGTCATCCATCACGTTCAGAGCAGTTGAAAAGCTTTTTAGATGGTGAGTAAGCTTTTTCTTAGCCTAAGTTTAAGTATAAATAAAAGCTTAAGTTTAAAATAATATGAAAAAAGGGTAAGTTAGTTTAACTAGCATACTCTTTTTTTTATTTTAAATTTAGCTAAAAATCTCAACAAGGAATCCCCATGTTATTAATGCGCCTGTTATCTTTACTTTTTATTTTCGGTTTTACTGCTCAGGTTAATGCTTATGAAGCAAATAATTTCGAAATCACCCCACTTATTGGTTATCGCTTTGGGGGAGATTTTGATATCAGTGATGAAGCCTCAACTACTTCAAAAATAAAGCTAAGTGAAGAGGTTAACTACGGGTTGTTACTTGCTTGGGATGTTGATGCGAAACGCCAAGGCGAATTTTTAATTAATTATTATAATAGCCACTTTTCTCAAGCTGTTGATCCTATAGCAAGCAATAGCAACATAGCCATTACTTACGCACATATTGGCGGTAACGTCCCTATATCAGATGGCTATCTTCCCGTATATGTTACTGGGGGGTTAGGTTTAACTCATTTATCACCAGAAGACGCTTTGTTGGATAATGAAACACGTTTTTCGATGAATATTGGTATAGCGACAAAAATCCCAGTATCTGAACACCTTAGTTTTCGATTTGGTGGACGGGTATACGCAACTTTCTTTAATTCAGATAGCAAAATATTTTGTAATGAAGACAATTGTGCTATTTCGATATCAAGTGATTTATGGATTCAAAGTGAAATAAATGCGGGGCTTACTTTTACCTTTTAACCCCGTAAAGAGAATGTGAGCTAAGTTGTCACTATGGATAATGATTGAATTGTTCATTAATACAACAATCACACTTGTTTTATCTTTTTTTTATATTCAGGTGGTGACAACAAAATAAAAAATGCTTATACTGCTCGCGCTTAAGTGAGCTGTTTACCTTAAACGACTTATGAAAGTATATACACTTCTATGTATATGGCCCCTTAGCTCAGTTGGTTAGAGCGCCCGACTCATAATCGGTAGGTCCAGTGTTCAAGTCACTGAGGGGCCACCA
>JADGDH010000228.1 GCA_016745015.1 Colwellia sp. | reverse complement strand
TAATGGGGTATAAAAAAATATAAATAAAATTGATAACTCTATTTATTTAATCCTACTTATTTCACTGTTATTTTATTAAAAAAGTGATTATCATCAAATTACTTTACATGATTGTATATTTTAACCATAGCTTATAAATATGCGGAGCAGCTTTATCAAGCGATTAGATAAATTAAAAAACAAAGCAGGTGAAATATTAAATCGCACGCTTGACCAACAGATCAATTTGGCAGTTACTGGTTTAAGTAGAAGTGGTAAAACTGCTTTCATCACCTCGTTAGTCAATCAATTGATAACAGAAGGTAATGGCAGTAAATTAAGTTTTTTTGATCCCGTACATAATGGTAATTTTATTGCTGGAAGCGAGTTGCTCAAAAAAATTTAACAATTCCTCGTTTTGATTATGACAAAGCAATAACTCACCAATGAGCCACCCTCATGGTCAGTGCATATTCTCATGCATCGCGATCACCTAGCTTGAAAAACAGCGGCATTGACCGATCGGCATCATGGTATTACGCAGCCAGAGCTAATACATTTTTAGAAGGATGCCTATGATTAATTTTCGGCACATTACTAGCTCTAATTTTACTTATCTTCTTTGTGCTTTTGGTTATTATGAAAACTAGTAGATCAAAAATTTATCACTAAAGCGGCGATTTGGTGTATACTTATGTGCCTTTATCTACAGAATGTCGCCTTTATGGCGATTATTAGTGATGTAATGAAAAATGAGTAAACTACGCAGTTTAATGAATACTACAATTAAAGCAGTAAATGCAGGCCATAATGGTTTATTTACTACGAATGATCTTGCGATGTTAACGCACAACAATAGTGACGCCAATTTCACTAAGTTTTTATATAAAGCGGTTAAAGCTAATGTATTAGTTAAAGTGTGCCGTAATGTATTTATGAACCCTTTAGCACCTCCTCGTAGCAAGGGCGTGTTGATTCATATTGCTAACATTCTTCATTGGAATAAGTTTATTTATATTAGTTTAGAGTCCCAGTTAAGTTACCTCGGTGTTATTTCACAAGTGACTATGAACTATTTAACCGTAATGACAACTGGGCGATCTGGTCTAGTTAAAACAAAATACGGTACCATTGAGTTTACTCACACTAGCCGAAAAATAGCGTCGATTACTGATGATGTTTATTTTGATCCCGCAATTAGTGCTTTTAGAGCGTCAGAGAAGAAGGCAATTAAAGACTTAAAAAAAGTAGGGCGTAATGTCAATATGCTAGATACTGATACGGTTGGAGATAATATATGAATCTGTTAAGCAAAATTGTTGACCAAGTTTTAACAAATAAGCCTGAATTTATTGGCTTAGAAGATGTTGTTGAAAAAGAAATTTTGCACCATGATATTATGTCAGTATTGCATCAAGAGGGTTTATTGCGAAAGCTTACTTTTATAGGCGGCACGTCTCTGCGTTTGTGCTATGACTCAAGCCGATTATCTGAAGATCTAGACTTTACTGCTGGCATTGATTTTAACGCTGCTAGTTTTTCAGGACTGGGTGATGAAATACAGTTGTTTTTACAGAGAAAATATGATTTGAATGTTGCGGTACATGAGCCAAGTTTAGCTAAAGGTAATACATCAACTTGGAAAGTAACAATTGAAAAATATAACAATCGACCTGACCTACCTTCTCAAAAAATGCATATTGATGTTTGTTCTTTACCGTCATTTGATGTTGAACACCGGCCACTAATTGATCATTATGGGGTAAAATCGCAAATGTTAGGTTTACCCATTCCTGTGCAAAGTATGACCGAAATATTAGCAGATAAAATGGTTGCTTTTGCTTATAGAGAAAGAAGAATTAAACCGAGAGATGTTTGGGATATTGTCTGGTTAATACAGCAAAGAGTTAAGCAAAACGCTATGCTTGTACAGAAGAAGTTACTTGCACGACATAAAAAGCAAGATGATTTTATTTCTTTATTAGTAAAGCATACTCAATTGATCTTAACTAGTGATGATATAAAGAGAGACTTTAATCAGGAAATGTCACGGTTTTTACCTCAATTGGTTTCCCAAAGAACTATTTCACAAGCAGAGTTTTGGCAATATACTGGCGTTGTTATTAAAGAAGAAGTTGAAAAATTGATTCAGGAATTGCAAGGGAAATCACAATCGCTAAAATTTAATATGTAGCGCTAAATTATAAAATAAAAGAATACTTTCTAATAGTGGATCATAGTAATTGGGATCAGAACAAAATGAAATTGATGGTCTATTTATTTTATTATTTTACCAGCACAGAACACTGAAACAATCACTTGCAAAATAAAGCCATCATTTCACTATTATTTTTAAAAAAAAGTGATTATCATCAAATTACTTTACATGATTGTATATTTTAACCATAGCTTATAAATATGCGGAGCAGCTTTATCAAGCGATTAGATAAATTAAAAAACAAAGCAGGTGAAATATTAAATCGCACGCTTGACCAACAGATCAATTTGGCTGTTACTGGCTTAAGTAGAAGCGGTAAAACTGCTTTCATCACCTCGTTAGTCAATCAATTGATAACAGAAGGTAATGGCAGTAAATTAAGTTTTTTTGATCCCGTACATAATGGTAACTTTATTGCTGCGAAGCGGGTTGCTCAAAAAAACTTAACTATTCCTCGTTTTGATTATGACAAAGCAATAACGTCTCTCACCAATGAACCACCATCATGGCCAGAGCCAACACATGGTATAAGTGAATTACGCATTGCT
>JADGDH010000093.1:6911-12087 GCA_016745015.1 Colwellia sp. | reverse complement strand
TTACTTATAGCTTCAGTATTACCAGTATCACTACCAAAAAATAAACCTACGATTGCCATGGAAACTTACCTTATTACTTTAATTTAGTATTAATTTTATTGTATTCTTTTGTTATCGATTCAATCAGCTATTGATTTAATCAATAGGGCTTCTATTAATTCACTACGACTAATATTTTTAATCTTAGCTAACTCTTCTAACTGTTCAAATAAACTGTGATGAATTTTAAATTCAACCCGCTTTAAACCGTTATCTTTGTCACGTTTAACCTGATTTCGCTTATTTATTTTTATTTGAACATTACGTGGATGCGGACTTGTTTTTGGTCTGCCAGGGCGTTTTTCATCCTGAAATAAGTCAAAAGTAGTTAAGTCGCTTATCTCTTTTGCCATTAGCCAACCCCCTGACTTTCCCAAATCAACTGAATAATACCTTTGGCAATAAAACCTGCGCAACCTAAAAACAAAACTAAATAAACCACGAGCTTGCCATTTTTAGGGACATCATTCTTGTTCATTACATCATGAATAGATAAACCAATAAAACCAAAAATGAAAAGAAAAAATAAATTAAGACCAATAGTCTCTATTAGTTCTAAGTGTTCAGCTAACATGTGATTTAGTATCTAAGCTTAAAAATTGGCAGCACTATAGCACAGTGAGAATGCAAACTCATTTACTTTCATAACAGTTACATTCAAAATTTTAGCTGATTTTATAACTAAAATTATTGATCTTTATCAAAACGTTTTTAAAAGATGTTTAACTTGCTAAAAAATCTATTACTATTTTATTAAATGCCACTGTTTTTTCTGCATGTAACCAATGACCTGCACCTTGAATTATTTTAGCTTTCGCATTTGGGAAGATAGTCACTATGATATTTTGGTGCTCAGGTAAAATATAATCTGAATTTCCACCTTTAATAAATAAGGTATTTCCATTGAATTTTTGTTCTAATGAGCTACCCATGCCTTGCATTATTTGTTGATAACCTTGTTCAATATTATTTATATTACATTTGAATTGAAATTGGTTTTGCCCATCTAAGGTAATATTTCGTAATAAAAATTGTCGTACACCAGAATCTACAACGTATTTTGCTAATTGATTATCTGCATCTTTACGTGTGTTAACCTGAGTGAAATCTATCGCTTGTAAGCCTTTAATAATGGCTAGGTGGTGAGCTGGGTATTCAACAGGCGCAATATCGACAACAATAAGCTTGTTCACTCTTTGCGAATTGCAAAGTGCAATCTGCATGGCAATTTTTCCACCCATTGAGTGCCCTAAAATATGGCATGATTCAATGGATAAATTATTCAATAAAGTAATTACATCTTGTGCTAAATCGCTATAATTCATCCCTGCTTGATGAAATGAACTACCATGATTTCTAACATCAATACTGGTTACACAGTATTCGTTGGCTAAAATTTTGGCGACCATATTCAAATTTTCTAAGCTACCAAATAAGCCATGTATTAAAATGATATGCTCACCTTGACCAAGTTGTTGGTAGTTAAGTAATTGTGCCGAACTATTATTTTCCATGTTTAACTTATTAAAAAAATGTCAACTTATGATTATTTTATCATGAAATAAACTATAATCTTGCAGCAACCAAAAAATTATAGAAGTTAGTGATAAATGAAAAACATTGAAATAGACGATGATCTATATCATCACATTGTTTCCAATACCCAATCGATTGGTGAAAATGCTTCAAGTATTTTGCGTCGTTTACTTAAACTTGATGAGGCAGTTCATCAGGTAGCTTCGTTAAGTAAAACTACAGGAAATGAATTTATTGAGCAATCATTGTCAAAAGAGCTAGTTGATGATGCAAAAGTAATTAATGATACTGATATAATTGAAGAAAGAGATTATAACGCAGAAAGTGTTTTTAATTTTATTAATAAAGAAGAACTTGCTATGCAGCGCGGAGCAGTAGGGCGGTTTTTATTAATTCTTGCTGGCTTATACCGTGCTCACCCAAAGCAATTTAATGTAGTAACTAATATTACACCTAAAGAAATCACTGGAAAAAACAAACGCTTATATTTTGCTCAAAGTGAAGCAGAATTAGCGGCAAGTGGTAGCAGTACTAAACCAAAACAAATACCTAACAGCCCTTTTTGGGTGATGACAAATTCAAATACAACACGCAAAAAAATGATGTTAACCAAAGCGGCTATTTCTCTTGGCTATAGCGAGGAAGAAGTGGAGAGTATTCGAGATTTATTATAGGATCAATAGACCCTAATAGTATAGTATTGTGCGGAAAATTTAGAAAAAATAAGGAAATATAATGTCAGTTCATCCTCATGCGGGTAAACCAGTAAGACCTGAAGATCGAATTAATATTGGTCAATTAGTTAGTGATTATTTTTTACAAACACCAGATGTTGCTATTACGGCACAACAGGTTAGTTTTGGTACTTCTGGTCATCGTGGCACAGCAGGTAAAATTAGTTTTAATGAGCATCATATTATCGCAATATGCCAAGCAGTGTTTGAATACCGTACTGAGCAAGGAATTACAGGACCACTTTTTTTAGGTAAAGACACTCACGCGTTGTCGGAACCTGCTTTTGCCAGTGCTATTTCAGTGCTTATTGCGAATGGTGTTAATGTTGTTATTCAAAACGATGCTTTATCTGGCGGTGGTTTTACACCAACACCGGTAATTTCTCGGTTAATTATTAGTCATAATAAAACTTTTGCGGCTGATGAGCTAATAGCAGATGGTTTAATCGCTGATGGTTTAATAATAACGCCTTCACATAATCCACCAACTGATGGTGGTATTAAATACAACCCTCCTCACGGTGGCCCAGCCGAAGGTGAGATTACTAAGCAAATAGAACAAAGGGCAAATGAACTGATTAAAGCGGCTTTAGTAGATGTTAAACAAGTTCCTTATGCCCAAGCGTTGCAATCGCCATTGCTTAGTAAACAAAACTTTATTGAGCATTATGTCAGTCAGCTTAATCAAGTTATTGACATGCAAGCTATTGCAAAAGCAGGTGTTACCATAGGTGTTGACCCACTCGGTGGTTCAGGTATTGATTATTGGCCTGTTATTGCAGAAAAATATGGCATTAATATTGAGGTTGTAAACCCAGTCGTTGATGCAAGTTTTGCTTTCATGCCATTAGATAAAGATGGAAAAATTCGAATGGATTGCTCCTCTCCTTATGCTATGTCTGGTCTTATTGCGATGAAAAATGATTTTGATATTAGTGTAGGTAATGATCCTGACTTTGATCGACATGGTATTGTGACTAAAAGTGGCGGACTAATGAATCCAAATCACTATTTAGCCGTGGCTATTAACTACTTAATGACTCATAGAGATTGGTCAAAAAACTGCAAAATAGGTAAAACTTTAGTGTCAAGCTCTCTTATTGACCGTGTAGCAAAAAAAATTAATCGTCCATTATCAGAAGTACCCGTAGGTTTTAAATGGTTTGTTGATGGTTTAGCTGATTCAAGCTACGCTTTTGGCGGTGAAGAAAGTGCAGGAGCGTCATTTATAGCCCGTGATGGTAGCACTTGGACCACTGATAAAGATGGTTTTATTATGGCGTTGTTGGCGGCAGAAATTTTGGCAGTAACAGGTAAAGATCCTCATCAACATTATCTTGAATTGGTAAAAGAGTTAGGTGAGCCATGTTATGGCCGAGTTGAAGCGGTAGCTTCATTTGAACAGAAAAAAGTATTAACTGCATTATCAAGTAGCGATGTTACAGTTGATACGCTTGCGGGTGAAAAAATCACCAAAATTCTTTCTCACGCACCAGGTAATAATGCCGCTATTGGTGGTATTAAAGTCACTACCGACAACGGTTGGTTTGCGGCTCGTCCATCGGGGACTGAAGAAATTTACAAGATATACGCAGAAAGTTTTATTGATGAGCAACATTTGCAAACTATTATTAGTGAAGCACAAACTATTGTTAGTGTTGCCTTTAAAGCCGCAGGGCTCTAATAAATACGGAAATTTATTCGTGCCCAATCGTTAAGGTATTATAAATGAGTTACCCACAACAACAATTAACAGCAGCGCAATTAAAATCAGAGTTGCAGGTAAACGGTGATTTTTTACACTTAACCCGTAGTCACGAATTTTCTATGCCTGCATTTAGTTTTGACGTTGTTTGTATTAGTAGCTTAGCAAAAAGCAAAGTGTCTGTACTCGGTACCGGTATTATTATGTTTGAACCGCTTAATCATAGTTCAAGTAAAGATATTATTTTATCGAGTGCGGTTCATGGCAATGAAACTGCGCCTATTGAAATATGTAGTGAGCTAATTAAACTGCTCATTTTAGGTGAGCTGCATCTTGAACATCGAACCTTGTTTTTATTTGGTAACCCTGCATCAATAAATATTGGTGAACGTTTTGTAGAAGAAAACTTAAATCGCTTGTTTTCGGGTGGTCATTCGCAAGACCAAGGGCAAGGTACTGGCTTAATAAACTCTAACCTTAAAAATAAAGAACGCCATCGTGCTTTGTTATTAGAAAACACAGTGCGGGATTTTTTTAATCAAGGTAAAGGTGAACGTTTTCATTACGATTTACACACAGCTATTAGAGGCTCTAAAAATGAAAAATTTGCCGTTTATCCTTATCAACATAATAAGCCTTGGGTAAAAGAACAACTACAATTTATGCTTGCCTGTGGCGTGAACACCATTTTGTTTTCTAATTCACCAACCACAACATTTAGCTATTTTTCATCAAATGAATTCGACGCCCATGCTTTTACTGTAGAGCTGGGCAAAGTAAAACCTTTTGGCGAAAATGATATGACGAATTTTGCTGGCGTAAAATCAAGCTTAACTGCGTTAGTTTCAGGCCAACCGTTAGCTTTATCAAAATATTGCAAAGATGATTTTAATTTTTTTGAGATCGATCAAATTATTGACAGACAACATGAAAATTTCACTTTGCATTTCACTGATGACGTAGAAAACTTTACTGACTTTCCTATTGGCACTGTAATAGCTACTGATGGTGAGCATGAAATAAAAACGCGAAAGCAAGGGGAAGCCATTATTTTTCCCAATGCTAATGTGGCTATAGGTCAGCGAGCGCTATTAACGGTTATTCCAGTAAACGTTAATCCAAAGTAAACGTTGGTAATTTAAGTGAGTAGCTTAAGTGAGTA
>JADGDH010000093.1:5570-6811 GCA_016745015.1 Colwellia sp. | reverse complement strand
TTAAGTGAGTAGCTTAAGTGAGTAATTTAAGTGTAGTAGGGAATATATCATCTATTTTTCTTGATCACTCGTTACCCTTATTGATGACTCATCAAAAATACGATAAGTATTTCTTCCGCCTTCTTTTGCTTGATATAAAGCCGTATCAGCATTATTCATTAATACATCTAAATCAAAGTTTGCGCTATGCTGATGTAATGCTACCCCAATGCTGACGCCAACTGATAATTGATCTTTGCCATAAGGTACCGAAGTGGGGATCAATGCAATTACTCTTTGTAATGTTTTTTTAATACTTTCTAAGCTGTCTGGTGCGTAAAGCACTACAGAAAATTCATCACCGCCAAGGCGTGCTACTAAGTCTGTTTCTCTAAAAATTAATAATAAATTATTAGCAACTGCTTTTAAAATTAAATCACCAGCAGCATGACCATATTCATCATTTATAGGCTTAAAGTTATCAAGGTCAAGCGCTAGCAATGCAACAAGCTTTTCATCGCGCTTAGCTAAAGTAACCATTTCATTGATCCCATGTTCAAACTTATTGCGATTAGCTATACCCGTCAGGGGATCGGTTAAGGCAAGACGAGTAATTTTTTCTTCTGCTATTTGTCGTTTAATTTCGTTTTCTTTAAAAATTTTTAATGAATTATGCATTTGCCCTAGTTCAGTATTATCATTTTCATAACGTATCTTGACAGGATTAATGGGAATATTAACTTCACCCTGAGACATTTTTAACATAACATTTGAAATGTTTTTTACTGGGTTAATCACTTTACTGGTAAAAACCCAATAGATAAAAATAGCGATAAAGATGGTAGATATAATTACAATTACTGCATTTCTCTGTTCTTTGTTATAAACATCTTGTATTAAAAAGCCTAATAAATCAGATTTTTTCTCTATTTGGTAAATAATATCTTGTTCAATGGTCTTTAAACCCCTTAGTGCATAAACATCGTTTATTTTAACTTGATGGTCAATTTCTTCTGGTGACATATTTTTCTCAATACCTTGATCAATAATGTCAATATTCTTCTTATATTTATTCAGAACAGATACAATATCTTCTAATGCGGTGTTTTCACCTACCGTTGTCTGTAACTTTTTGTATTCTTTGATTATATTTTCAATATTACTTATTGAATTTAAAGTGTTTGTTTTGTATTTGACATCATGTCGAAGAATGTAATTTTTAAATGAATGAATCATACCTCCATAACCAAATTCGGCATAAA
>JADGDH010000093.1:1716-5470 GCA_016745015.1 Colwellia sp. | reverse complement strand
TACGAAGAGATAAATGATTCATAACTATTTGCGATCCTTTTTATTAACTACTAATGCTGATTCAGATCTCATGAGAAAATGATTACAATGAAAATATAGACTTATGGCGAGAAAAATCAACTAATTTAAACAGAATCATGCATTTTAAAGTCGTTTTGGTATATATCAAGCACATTACCCTAATCATAATTTCCCCTCCTACTGTAAACATTTTTGCTCAATTACTACAAAAATAGCGCAATATCATTGTGTAATTATGTTGTTTATCCGTTTCCGTAAAGGTAATGTTTTGAGTGAATTTTATACATTATGACTATACTTCAGAATGCATAAAATAAAATGCGTAAGTCAGTAATAAGTATAAAAAATTAAGTACTGGATAATAAATAATACGCATCAATTTTGTTCTTTTTCACATTCTAACGATTTGAACTAACGTAATTTAATAAGAGAATATTATGAGTAGCGAACTTTATAATGATGATCCGATAGTGCACACACCTACCTTTATTGACGGCACCAGCGTTGAAATTCCAGAACTGAAAATTTTAAAACAAGATGGCAGTATTTATGAAGGCAGCGACATGCCTGATATAGATGAAATTCTTGCGGTTAAAGTATATAAAACCCTAGCGTTTCACCGCGTGCTCGATGAACGAATGGTAGCATCGCAACGGCAGGGTCGCTTAAGTTTTTATATGGCGGCATTAGGTGAAGAAGCTGCCAGTGTTGGTGGTGCTGCAGGCTTGAAATCTCAAGATATGATCATGAGCCAATACCGCGAACAAGGAGCATTAATGTTCCGTGGCTTTAGCCTTGAAAACTTTATGAACCAAATGTTTTCAAACAAAAGAGATTTAGGCAAAGGTCGTCAAATGCCGATACATTATGGTTCAAAGGAATTGAATTATATGACAATTTCTTCTCCGTTAGGAACACAAATTCCACAAGCTACTGGTTATGCTTACGGCCAAAAGCTGAAAGGCTTAGATGAAGTCACCCTGTGTTATTTCGGTGAAGGTGCTGCATCTGAAGGTGATTTTCATGCTGGCTTAAATATGGCTGCGGTGCAGGAAGCACCAGTGATCTTTTTCTGTCGAAATAATGGCTATGCTATTTCCACACCTTCAAATGAGCAATTTAAGGGGAATGGTATTGCTTCTCGTGGTGTTGGTTACGGCATTAACACATTACGTGTTGACGGAAATGATATTTTAGCCGTAATTAAAGCAACGCAAACAGCACGTGCTTATGCGCTAAAAGAAAATGCACCTGTGCTGATTGAAGCGATGTCGTATCGTTTAGGTGCTCATTCTACGTCAGATGATCCATCAGGCTATCGTACCCGTGAAGAAGAAGATAAGTGGCTGGCTAATGATCCTATTTTACGCATGAAAAACTACCTATTGGCGCAGAACTGGTGGAATGAAGAGCAAGACAAGTCATTATTTGAAGGTTTAAGAGAAAAAATATTAGCTGCCGTTAAGATTTCTGAAAAAATAGATAAGCCTCATATCGATACATTAATTACTGATGTTTACGATGTTCCTTCAATTCAACTTGAGGCGCAATTAGAGCAAGTTAAAGCACATGTAAATAAATATCCACAAGCCTATCCATTTACTGCAGGGAAATTTTAATTATGGCTCAAATGAATATGCTACACGCCATTAATAACGCGCTTGATATTGCAATGAGCGAAGATGATAGCACCTTATGTTTTGGTGAAGATGTCGGACATTTTGGTGGCGTTTTTCGAGCAACATCTGGTTTACAAGATAAGTATGGCAAACTCCGTTGTTTTAATACTCCGTTAGTTGAGCAAGGTATTATTGGTTTTGCTAATGGTTTAGCTGCACAAGGTTCACGTCCTATTGCTGAAATTCAATTTGCAGATTATATATTCCCCGCTTTTGATCAAATCGTTAATGAAGCGGCTAAGTTTCGTTATCGCAGTGGCAATGAATTTGATGTGGGTAAGCTAACCATTCGTTCACCTTATGGTGGTGGTATTGCGGGTGGTTTATATCACAGCCAATCACCTGAAGCCTACTTTGCACATACTCCAGGTTTAAAAGTGGTTATTCCACGTAATCCTTATCAGGCAAAAGGTTTGTTGTTAGCGTCAATTCGTGACGACAACCCAGTCATATTTTTTGAACCGAAACGTTTATATCGCGCATCAGTAGGCGAAGTACCTGAAGAAGACTATCAATTGCCCATAGGTAAAGCCGAAATTGTGCAGGTAGGAAGTGATATCACCATATTAGCTTGGGGTGCACAAATGGAAATACTTCAAAAAGCTGCTGATTTAGCCACTAATGATGGGATTGCTTGTGAAGTAATTGATTTACGCAGCATATTACCGTGGGATATTGAAACCATTGTTAATTCTGTGATGAAAACAGGTCGTTTATTGGTGAGCCAAGAAGCGCCATTAACAGCAGGCTTTGCTAGTGAAATAGCAGCAACTATTCAACAAGAGTGCTTCTTACATTTAGAATCACCAGTTGAACGAGTTTGTGGTTTAGATACACCGTATCCTTTAGCGCTTGAAAAAGAATATGTTGCCGATCATCTGAAAGTTTATGAAGCCATTAAGCGCAGCATTAATTATTAAGTTATTAACAATTTACTAGTAACTGAATAAAAATTTTCTAATAGATTATTTATAAGAAACGTAGGAAAAGAGCATGAGTATTGATTTTATTTTACCTGATATTGGTGAAGGTATTGTTGAATGCGAGCTAGTTGAATGGCTTGTGAAAGAAGGTGATATTATCGTTGAAGATCAGCCTATTGCTGATGTAATGACTGATAAAGCGTTAGTGCAAATTCCAGCCATGCATTCTGGTGTAATAGATAAACTATTTTATAAGCAAGGTGAAATCGCTAAAGTACATGCACCGCTTTTTTCTATGATTGCAGATAATACAGGCGATGTAGACGATATAACACCAGCGAAAGAGATACATGAGAATTCAGGCGATAACTCTTCCGCACAAAAAGCAAGCGGTAAAGCGCTGGCTAGCCCTGCTGTACGTCGAGTAGCTCGTGAATTAAATGTAAATATTAGCGAAGTAGCTGGCTCAGGTAAAAAAGGCCGTGTTTATAAAGATGATGTGGTTGCTTTTGATCAAGGTGGAAATAATGTTCTTACTGCTAATCAGGTTTTAGCAACGCGTGTTGAACCAAGCTATGTTAAAAAAATTAAAGGTATCAAAGCAATAATGGCCAAAGCGATGGTTGACTCTGTTAGCACAATTCCTCATTTTACTTATTGTGAAGAAATTGACATAACAGAGTTAATTAAACTGCGTTTAGCACTTAAAGAAACACATGTAGTTAAGGAAATGGCTAAGCAATATATTAAACTCACCATGATGCCATTTTTCATGAAAGCCATTTCGCTAGCATTAAAAGAATTTCCTGTGATTAACAGCCAAATTAATGATGATTGTACCGAGCTAACCTACTTTAATGATCACAATATAGGTATGGCGGTAGACTCTACAGTTGGCTTACTCGTACCTAATATTAAGCAAGTGCAAACTAAATCTATTGTAACTTTAGCGGCTGATATATCTCGTTTAACCAATGATGCCCGCAGTGGTCGAGTACAAAGTAGCGATTTAAAAGGTGGTACTATTACTATCTCAAATATTGGTGCTATTGGCGGCACGGTGGCTACGCCTATTATCAATAAGCCTGAAGCGGCTATTGTTGCTTTAGGCAAAGTGCAAACACTACCAAG
>JADGDH010000093.1:0-1616 GCA_016745015.1 Colwellia sp. | reverse complement strand
AAAAACGTTGACAGAATATTCATCTGAAAAACTTTTATTTCCAAATATTCAAGATAAAAAGCTTCAACACTTCTATATTGCGGAAGAGCAATCTATTTACCTGCTCAACCATAAAGATGCTACTAAGCTAAAGCAGTGGGTGGAGCTTTGTCAGCAGCAATTAAAACAGCTTGGTTATAATAATATTTCGCTTTTAGGTAAGGGTGCTTATGGCTTTGTATTTTCAGCTACAAACATGGCTGATGAAGATGTTGTATTTAAATTTTCACGATCGAACTTACCACAACATGTTCAAGATAGGCTTAGTGAAGAGGCTGACATTCAAAGTCAGTTAACTCACCCTCAAATCCCAAATGTTATTGACTATCAAAAAATAAAGCGACAATCCATTTTACAAATGAGTCGTGCGCCTGGTATAGATTTAGAACGACTCTCTCATCAACAAGGCCCACTTTCGCCTGAGGTAGTAGTTAGTATTGCTATTCAATTGGCTGAAATATTAATTTATTTACGTGATGCTAATGTTCATCAACATAGTGAATCTCAAGGAAAACCTTATGTTCATGGTGATATAAAGCCATCTAATGTTGTTTTTGATGAAAAAACAGGATTAGTGCAACTAATAGATTGGGGGTCTTCTGTTATTGCTCAGCTTGATATTACAGGGCAAAGTACGAGTAATAATGTAATGGACTTAATGAGTAGTGATTTACAGCACAGTAACGCTAGATTGGGCGATGTTTATTTTATCGGCCCAGAACAAATTAGTGGCGGTTTGTCTTCCCCACGCTTTGATGAACAAGGTTTAGCCGCGACATTATATGCTATAGCCTCAGGACAATCATGTCGGTATGGTACTAATATTATCGCCCCTAATTCACTAGGTTTACCAAAAATGTTGGCGAATGTACTAACTGCCATGCTGTGTGATGATGAAAAAAAGCGTTGCCAAGCAGGTGATTATTTTTTTAATAACTTATCTTATTTAAAACAATTAGTATTGTCAGATAAGCCAATAGTGATGAAAACTGAACCATTAATTCCTGTATGGGTGAAACATTCAGTTTCAGAAAATAAAGAGGAAATAGATACCGTGGTTTATGGCTCTCGAAAGTCTTTTTTACGTGAAGAATCTGATGCCGATAAGCTTAGTGATATTGATGATGTACAATTAGAAAAATATTATAAAAATTACCTGATGGGTATGGGTGATAATGAAAAAGCTTTTATTGCCGCGCTAAGCCGTTTGGGTAACTTTCCTGTGGTGGGAGGATTAGCTATTCGTTGGGCTAAAGAGGGGGTATATATTGACTCTAATTTAACCCTATTCGATCCTAGTTTAAAAGTATCCTTTGAAAGTGCGGTTAATAATATGATTCATTTGGCACAAGGTATTTTTCGTATAGGTGTGTTTAAAAGTTGCTTATTTAATGCGCGTAATACCTTACATGTTGAACGTGATGATCAAACTAGCCCTTTTATTGCTAAGCCAGAGCAAAAAATAGCGTTTGAGGTGAGTGATATTGCAGATGTTGACGATATTACACGGCTACATTCCTACTTTGAAGATGGTAAAGATCCAGATGAATATTTATATCTACCTGATGAAATAATGG
>JADGDH010000092.1 GCA_016745015.1 Colwellia sp. | reverse complement strand
CACATGCTTGATTTGGTCATTTTTTGATTTACATTGACTAGTCACAGTTGTCACTTTTTTGGTAGCATAGATATATTCAAGTTTAGTTAGTTTAAGGGAGTCAAGTAATAATAACAATTACTTGAACTTAGAAAGTTTTAATGATTAAGATTATTGTCATAATATTATTTATTTTTAATACATTAGCTTGTGAGCCAATACAGCCAGCATCTATGCAAGGAAATATTCAAAAACAACTGTTTTTCACTTGTTTAACAAGTCAAAGTGAATGTGAAGTAAATTCTAAGTTTGGTCGATTTATTATTCAATTTTCAGGGCAAGCGCCTAAAGAGAGAATAAAAACTGAATTACCTTTTCAAATACAGTTTAAGCTTGATGCTGTTAATGAAGCATATCAATTAAAGAGCGTATCAAGCTATCTTGAAGGAAAAAGTATGTTTATGGGAAAAATCCCTATATTTTTTGAAATGGATAAAGATTTAGCTAATTCCATGATTGCAGAAAGCTTACTGGCAAACTGTTCTGAAGACGTGATGACATGGCGCTTATGGTTTCAGGTAGAAATAACTGCTGATGGTAAAATTCAGCAGCAAAACTTTTTTATAGATTTTGATAGTGAAAGACTTTAAGCGCTTTTAAATTACGAGTTATGAACAGATATTTATTACCTGTTTTCAATACTCGCAACTATTAAACTTGTCACCGTTTCTTATATATTATTGGTTACATCAACAGACAGCTTTAGCTTTTGTCCTGGTTGTAAATATTTATTGCGGCTTAAACTATTCCATCGTTCAATATCACTAATACGAACATTGAATTTGTCTGCAATTCGAGCAAAAGAATCACCACTACGAACTTTATAGGTAATATTGCGCATTATAGCTTGTTCAACACTCGCGTTAATCCTTGCTGTTTCCACTCGTTTATTTGATGAAGAAGGTTTTTGCCAAATAACGAGTGTTTGACCCAACTTCAAGGTATCACGCGGAGCAAAACCGTTCCATTTAGCTATGTTTTTTCCACTGACTTTATAGTGTTGACCAATATCCCAAAGGTTATCGCCTGAAACAACTCTATGTGTTACTTTTATACCTTGCTGTGGTTTCGATTGTTTTTTTGCTATACGTTGATCTTGAGAGAGTATATAGCTATCAAGTGACTTAGCAGCAACAGGTATAAGTAAATGATTTCCTGCTCTTATTTGATTGCCATTGATACCATTAACTTGTCGAATTAAATCAATACTGGTATGGAATTTATTAGCTATATGGCCTAGGTTATCACCATTTTTTATTTTATAACGTTGCCAAGCTAGACGGTCATCTTTACTCAGTTTGGATAACTTTTGTTCAAAATTATCAACTTTATGTTTAGGCAAAAGTAAACGATGAGGGCCATCTGGATCAGTTGACCAACGGTTGAAACCAGGATTTAAACGTTGCAATTCAGTAAGTGATAAATCAGCTAAGCTAGCCGCTTTAGCTAAATCTAGCTGCGATTTAATGTCAACTTGGCTGATAACTTCTTCATTAGCTATTTCATAAAGGTTCAGGTTGAATTGTTCTGGGCGTTTAATTATGTCGGCAAGGGCTAGCAGCTTAGGAACATACGCTTGGGTTTCTTTTGGTAAATCTAGTGACCAAAAATCAGTGTTTTTTCCTTTGCTTTTATTTTTATTCACTGCACGTCGTACACGTCCTTCACCTGAATTATAAGCAGCTAGTGCAAGTAGCCAGTCGCCATCAAAGAATTTATGCAAATATTTCATATATTTTATGGCGCCTTCAGTTGAAGCAATAACATCGCGGCGTCCGTCATACCACCAATTTTGTTTCATGCCAAAACGTGTTCCTGTTCCAGGAACAAATTGCCACATGCCAGAAGCCCTACCATGAGAATAGGCAAAGGGATCAAAAGCACTTTCAACTATAGGTAATAAGGCGAGTTCAATAGGAACATTGTTTTTTTCTAACTCTTCAACAATGTAATATAAAAATGGTTCAGCACGTTTCGCTACTCTTGTGAGGTAACTTGGGTGTTTTATGTACCAATTGCGTTGAACTATCACACGGTTAGTTTCAGGCACATCAAAGGTTAATTGTTCTCGAATACGCTGCCATACATCGTCACTGCTGCGCAGTGATACATCTTTTGAAGATAATGAGAAAGCAACATCATCAACAGGGTGAATAACATCGATATTTTCATCAACAAGTAATGCTTGGTTTATATCGGTAGTTGAAGCTATATATTTTGTTTGATTTATGTGATTTTCTTTGTCGTTATTATCTTGTGATAATAACGAACTTTGACAGCCAGTAAGAAAAATTAATGCGGGGAATAAAAAATATTTCATGAACAACCAATAATAATGTGTAAGGAAAAAGTATTTCGCTAATTAGCGAGCATCAAGATTAACATGTTAAAATTGGTCTTTCCAGCGTCTAATGGTAGTGAAAGTATCAAGATTATTTGCTTGAGTGCTGCTATCAAACGCCATAGCACTCGCTTGTATTACCTGCTTATGGCTTCTTAAAAAGGGGTTGATTTGTTTTTCAATTTTAATAGATGTTGGAATGGTTGCTTGTTCTGTTGCGCGTAACTCATTAACTTTTTTATTATAATCTATTAAAGCTTTATTTCTAGGATCAACAACTAAAGCAAACTTTAGGTTGGCTTGTGTATATTCATGAGCACAGTATACTTTTGTGCTTTCAGGTAAATTTGCGAGTTTAGTAAGTGAATTTAGCATTTGTTGTGCTGTGCCTTCAAAAAGCCTTCCACATCCACCTGAAAATAGTGTGTCACCACAAAATAATAGAGGCTCTATAAGATTATTAGCAAAGTAAGCAATATGCCCAGCAGTATGACCAGGTAAATCTATTACCTTTAAACTAATGGCAATATCAGGTAAATTAACAATATTGTCTTGTTCTAACTTGATATCACAGTATGGAGTTTTTTCATGTGCTGGCCCATATACAGTAAGAGACCATTGTTTTTGCTGACAATAATTAACTAATTTTTTTATACCTCCAGTATGATCTGCATGATGATGAGTAATTAGTATACCGCTAAGCACCATTTGATTTTTTTCTAAAAAATTAATACAAATATCAGCGTCACCAGGATCAACCAATACAGTTTTTTTAGCAGCTGTATTTATATTAGTTATAGCCCATATATAATTATCAGAAAAAGCTTTTAAAGCCGTAACATGAATTATTGAATTGTTTACTTTATTTGAACTCATCTATAATTTCCAACTTGCTTAAGGTGTATAGTTAATTATACTGAGAATATTAGTAATACCAATTGAAATAACTGAACTATATGAAACCTGCTTTAGCCTTCAGGCAACCACATTATCCTAAATCATGGCAAGATCTACCCAATGGCTCTATTATTTTATCGGCGATTGAAGAAGTCTTACAACCTTGGTGGCAAAAGTTTTTTGGCTATCATTTATTAAAAATGGGAGCTTTGAGCCATGAAATATCTTGTGAAGCAAGCCCAATAAAACATCAAATTAGTTGTTGTGTTAGTCGTTCAGTTTCTAACTTCCAAGGAGACTGTAATGCTGATGTTGTTGGTGAATTAGATGATTTGCCATTACTTGATCACAGCGTAGATGTATGTCTGCTTAGTCATGCTCTAGAGTTTTCATTAGATCCCCATCATGTCGTTCGTGAAGCGAACAGAGCACTTATTCCAAATGGTTATCTTATTATTACAGGGTTTAATCCATTGTCGTTGGCTGGGCTTAATCGTGTTATTCCTTATAGACGAAAACAAATGCCTTGGAATGAACATTTCTTCTCCCCTATGCGAGTCAAAGATTGGTTACACTTAATGGGTTTTGAAATTCTAAGCGATGAACGCGTTTTACATAGTAGTTTAGCTGGAAAAGTGAGTGAACATGGTATGGCTCATTATTGGCGTAAATTTGCTAGTAGTTACTTAACTAGCTTAGGCTCTGTTTATATTATTATAGCGAAAAAAAGAGTTTTACCTTTAACACCTATAAAACCTAAATGGCAAATAAGAAGTCAGTTCCAGCCTGTAAAAGTACCTACCATGAATGTTCACTCTCGTAGTGAAAGTGGTTTTTCGTCGAAAAAAAAATAAGCATAAAATTATGAATAGAAATACTCTCGAACATTATTTAGATAAATTACTAACGCCCGAACAGATAAAAGATTACGCGCCTAATGGGTTGCAAATTCAAGGACGAGAAGAAATAACTAAAATAGTTACTGGCGTTACCGCATCACAAGCGCTAATTAACCGAGCTATTGACGAAAAAGCTGATGCAATAATTGTTCATCATGGATATTTTTGGAAAAATGAATCTTATGTTATTCGAGGTATGAAATATCAACGTATAAAATCCTTGCTTGATAATGATATTAATTTATTTGCTTATCATTTGCCCCTTGATATTCACCCCATATTAGGTAATAACGCACAGTTAGCAAAATTATTAGCCATTAATATTACTGGGCCATTAGAGTTAGGAAATGATTTAAGTATTGCTATACAGGGGGTCTTATCTGAAGCATGCACTGGCGTGGAACTAGCTCAATTAATTAATAACAAGCTTAATCGAACCTGTCTTCATATTGCTCCACCATCAAATAAAACTATTAAAACAGTTGCATGGTGTACAGGCGGTGGTCAAGACTATATTGAACTTGCCGCAGAGCAGGGAATTGATGCTTTTATTTCTGGAGAAGTATCAGAAAAAACAACACATATTGCACATGAAATGGATATCCATTTTTTTGCAGCAGGTCACCATGCAACTGAACGTTATGGTGTTAAAGCACTAGGAGAGTGTATATCAAAAGAACATGGTATTGACGTTATGTTTGTTGATATAGATAACCCTGTTTAATGCTATACTCATGTTACCTCGAAATGCTCGTTTCAGCGAGAATTAAAAGGCTTAGAGGCAAGGCATTGATTGAAGAGAATGGTTGTTCCCTTATCGAAATCAATAACGCTGCATATAAGCCTTTTAAACTCGCCCTTCGGGGATGACTGAGCAAATCATGATCTACGTTGCATCTTTTTTTAAGGGAACAACCATTAATAAAAATATGCGCCTTGATCATGAGTCGCTCAGGTATCCTGAAACAGATATTTTGAAGTATCATGAGTATATATATGAACGCTCTCTGATTGCTCCACTTGGTATAACTACGGCGTTACTTATTTAATACTTAACAGAACTTGTTTAGTATTGCTTAATAATTGCACCAAAACTAAGCAATTTATCTAATTAGTGCAGTTATTATTTAAAATTAATGTTTTTAATACACTTTGAAATTTCAAAAAAATAAATACTCTCTATTTTACAAGGGATTACCACTCTAAATAAAGCAGGTGCTGAAATGGCATAAGACTTGAAGCTATAATGAGTATTACTACTTATCTATGGTGGGAGTTATGCTTTCAGCTTTTATTAAGCAGCACAAATTAACTGAAGAGTTTAGACTAACAGTAAGACAATATTACCAACCGCTTGCTGATCGAATATTTAGTCAATTTACCCAAAGTAATAACGCTTACTTTGTCGGTATCAACGGTTGTCAAGGTAGTGGTAAATCAACATTAACTGATTTCATCGCAAAGTATTTAACAATACAATACCAACTTAATACCGTCGTAATGTCCTTAGATGATTTTTACTTAACAAGTGAAAAACGTAATCAATTGGCTCGTGATATTCACCCACTTTTAGCCACTAGAGGTGTTCCTGGTACGCATGATATGGTTGCTCTTAATTATGTATTGACTCAACTAAAAGAGCAGAAAACAGGATTTTCTATCCCAAAATTCAACAAAGCAACAGATGAACCTTTTCCAGAAAAACAGTGGCCCGTGATTGAAAATCCTGTAGATATTATTTTATTAGAAGGGTGGTGTTGGGGTGTTAAACCACAAACACAAGAACAATTAAAAGTCCCTATTAATGAACTTGAATTACAATATGATATGAGCGGCGAATGGCGAAATTATGTTAATCAACAGCTGAAAAACACCTATGAACCATTGTATAAAAAAATGGATTTTTGGTTAGCGCTACAAGCACCCTCATTTGATTGTGTTTATAAGTGGCGTTTAGAACAAGAGCAAAAATTAAAAGATAACAATATTGACTTGCAGAATTCAAAAATCATGTCCCCAGAAGAAATATTAAATTTCACTCAGTATTTTCAAAGGCTTAGTGTGCAATCATGTTGTTCTGTTACACAGTCGGCGGATACTGTTTTTTACTTGGATAGTGCTAGAAATATTACAAATATATCCATAATGGAAAATATATGAGCACTGAAAAAATAATTATATTTAGCGATCTTGATGGTACTCTACTTGACCATTTTACTTATCAATCAACAGCGGCAAATAAGACACTGCAACAATTGAAGAATGCAAAGATCCCTGTCATTTTGAATACTAGTAAAACATTTGCTGAATTAAGCGTTATTCGCCGAAAACTCCACCTTGATACGCCCTTTATTATAGAAAATGGCGCGGCGATATATATTCCAATGAACACCTTCAATAAGCAACCTGTAGATACGGTACCTATTGAAAATTACTGGGTTAAATCATTTTGTTTACCTAGACAACAGTGGTTAAAATTATTGTCTGAACATACCGAAAATTTTAGTGAGTATTACCAAGGTTTTTCAACATTATCTGCATCAAAGTTATGCCAAATAACAGGATTAACATTAGAGGAGGCTAACCGGGCAAAGCAAAGACTATACGGCGAGCCTATTCTATGGTTGGGCGATGAAGTAACTAAAAGCAAATTTATAGAGTATTTGATTAATTTAGGCGCAAATGTTGTTCAAGGAGGAAGGTTTCTTCATGTCGGCGGACATTGTGATAAAGGCCAAGCGTTGATTTGGTTAGCGGAGCAATACCGAGAAAATTTTGACAACTCAATTGTTACTATTGCCCTAGGTGATGGAGAAAACGATGCTTCGATGTTAGAAGTTGCTGATATTGCTGTACAAGTGCGCTCACCCGTTCATGAATTTCCACCTTTATATCGTCAATTTAAAACCACTCGAACTCAACACTATGGCCCAGAGGGTTGGACTGAAGCCATACAAAATATTTTATCAAATCAACTACGTTCAGATTCAATCAATTCATTAAATTAACACAGAGGTAAATCATGGCTGATTTTTATCAAAATGGTACGGTTACAACGTTACATAATTTAGCACAACGTGATCCTAAGGACATGGCTACTGAATTATTAGCGTTTTCTAAAACACGTCCATTAGGACTTATATTACCCTCATTGTTTTCTGAGTTAGAAGGCAAAGCTTTACCTGATATTGTTAATAAACTTAAAGGTGTTGAATATTTGTCTGAAATCGTCATAGGTTTAGACCGAGCAGATCTTGAACAATATAAACATGCGTTATCATTTTTTTGTGAGCTACCTCAACATCATCAGGTTTTGTGGAATGATGGGCCAAGACTGCAAGCAATAGACACTAAATTACAAGCGCTAGGCTTAGCACCTAAAGAGTTAGGCAAAGGCCGTAATGTTTGGTATTGCATGGGATATATTTTGGCTTCCGGTAAAGCAGAATCTATTGCATTACACGACTGTGACATTCTGACCTATGAAAGAGAATTGCTCGACAGGCTCTTATATCCTGTTGCTAATCCCCTATTTAATTATGAGTTTTCTAAAGGCTATTATGCTCGCGTTGCGGGTGGAAAAATTAATGGTCGCGTGTCGCGGTTATTGGTAACGCCATTGATTAAAGCATTGAAAAAAACCGTTGGTCATTGCGATTATTTAGAATACATGGACAGCTTTCTATATCCCTTAGCAGGTGAATTTTCTTTTCGTCGAGATGTTTTAAGTGATATTCGCATACCCAGTGATTGGGGGTTAGAAATTGGTGTGCTCTCTGAGATGTATCGTAACTATTCATCGAACCGTATTTGCCAAGTTGATATTGCCGCAACGTATGATCATAAACATCAAGACTTGTCTTTGGATAATGATGAAGGTGGTTTATCAAAAATGTCGGTTGATATAACTAAATCATTTATTCGTAAGCTCGCCACACAGGGTGAAACATTCACTGCTGAAAAGTTTAGAACATTAAAAGCAACTTACTATCGTATTGCATTAGATTATGTAGAAACCTATAGAAATGATGCCATGATGAATGGCTTAACACTCGATATTCATAATGAAGAAAAAGCGGTAGAAATGTTTGCCCAAAACATAATCACTGCGGGTAATACTTTTTTAGAACAACCCATGGATACGCCTTTTATTCCTTCTTGGAATAGAGTTATTAGTGCTATTCCTGATATTTTATCTCAGTTAAAAGAGGCGGTGAAGTTAGATAATGAAGAATTCAGTCAGTCTTTGAAGTAAAGGTAAATTATGTCGACACAGATTAATCAGTTAAAACCTAAGTTAAACGGTAATTTAAAAGATAAATTAACTCAACAACTAATATCTATTTATCAAGATGTTCAGCTTGAGCAATCATGTGAAGAAATAGCACAAGCGCTGTTAACGATAATGGGGTTGTCTAGCAAAGAGATTACAGCAAAGCCTTTCAGTAATCATTGGTCTGAAAAAGATATCGTTTTGATCACCTATGGTGACAGCATTATTAAGGACAATGAACCACCGTTAAAAACATTGAAAAAATTTTTAGAGCGAAACATTAAAAATACGATGAACAGTGTGCACATTTTACCTTTTTTCCCCTACAGTTCTGATGATGGCTTTGCCGTAATTGACTATTCATCTGTTAATGAATCACTGGGCACGTGGCAAGACATAGAAGAGATAAGTGATAGTTATCACTTAATGTCTGATCTTGTGATTAATCATTGTTCAAGCCGAAGTGCTTGGTTCGACAATTTTATTAAAGGTGAAGGGCAAGGCAGTGATTTTTTCTTTACGGCTCTTCCTGATGATGAGTTGTCTGAGGTGGTTAGACCCCGCACGTCACCATTATTAAAAGAAGTAGAGACTGGGCAAGGGAAAAAATTTGTTTGGTGTACTTTCAGTCACGACCAAGTTGACTTTGATTTTCGTAACCCTGAAGTATTAAAAGCATTTATTGTTATCATCAGGCAATACCTTGATGCAGGTGTAAAAATATTTCGTTTAGATGCTATTGCCTTTTTATGGAAAATTGTTGGAACAAAAAGCATTAATTTACCCCAAACTCATGAAATGGTGAGGTTGTTGAGAACCTTAATTGAGTCGGTAGATCCAAGCGCCATCATTATCACTGAAACCAATATACCTAATACACAGAACCTTACGTATTTTGGAAACGCCAATGAAGCTCACGGCATTTATAACTTTTCATTACCTCCACTATTATTAAACACGTTACTAACGGGGGATTGTTCATATTTAAAGCGTTGGTTAATGACTATGCCTCCTCCTCAAGACGGTACCATGTATTTTAATTTTATAGCATCTCATGACGGTATTGGCTTGCGCCCAGTAGAAGGCATATTAAGTGAAATTGAAATTGAGAACCTAATACATAGCGTAGAAAATTTCGGTGGGAAAATATCATGGAGAACCTCAGATACGGGTGAGCAAAAAGCCTATGAAATGAATATTTCACTTTATGATGCGATGCAAGGTACGGTGAATGGTAAAGACCAATGGAATTTTGAGCGATTTATTTGTGCTCATGCCATTATGTTTGCACTTGAAGGCGTTCCAGGGGTTTATATTCATAGCATGCTGGGAACCAAAAATGATTATAAAAAATTAGCAAATACGCATCATAATCGCTCTATTAACAGATGTCGCTGGCATGAAGATGCATTGGATAAAGCTCTCTCAGATAAAAAACTGCATCATGGAAAAGTGCTTTCAACATTAAAGTTTTTATTGAATATACGAATATTACAGTCTGCGTTTCACCCTAATGCCACACAATTCACATTGCATTTAGGTTTGCAACTGTTTGGTTTTTGGCGACAAAGTAAAGATAGAAAACAAAGCATTTTTTGTATCAGCAATATCTCTGATCAATCAATTTTCTTGCCATTAATCGAGCTTAATTTAATTGTCACTGAATCTTGGGTTGATCTTATAAGCAAGAAAGAAATAACCGAATTAACGCAGGAGATTGAATTAACCCCGTACCAAACAATGTGGATCTCTAATCAACCAATGGAATAAATGGGGGGGGCAGTGAGACTAAAACCATTTAATTTATTTTCACCTCAGAGCTATATCAAAGCAGTTATAACAAATAAATTTTGTGCTAGTACATTTATTCCATGATTAATAAATCATGGTTATATATTTTTTACTGAACTTACAAAAGAAAATAAGTAGTGGGGATAGGGTTACCTATACTCTTAAGAAAAAAAGAGTGAAAGCTTAATTTTTGCCATCACTCTTTTCAATTTTTATAACTAACAATTACTTGTTAGTAAATTAACTATTCTTAAGCACGAGCTTCTTTAGCGTCGATAGTACAAGCTTTTTCTTCAATGATTAAACCAGCTTCAACAGCATCAATTGCGCGTTGGTCATGTTTATTTGCAGGACAACCACATGTATGATCGCTAACGTTGTGTAAACGAGCTTGCTCTAAGTGCCACTGTGCTACTTTAATATGTTGATCTACATTCATTTTCTTTCTCCAGGACGGTAATTTATTTAAACTTAAATCTATCAAAATTGATAAGATGTGTGATTGTAGTAAAATTTACGCTTATGTCTACAAATATTTAAGAATATCTTAAATATTTGTTTTATATCAAAACATGATGACTTAGCTGGTGTTAGGTGCCAATAACATTTAAACCACAAACTCGGAGTGTTTGCCCTGAAATGGCAAAACTTGATTTATCGCCTAAAAAGGCTATTGTTTCTGCTACATCTTCGGGTAAGCCACCTTGACCTAATGCGTTCATTCTTCGCCCCATTTCGCGGGTAAAAAAAGGAATTTGTTCTGTCATTTTAGTTTCAATAAATCCTGGAGCAACGGCATTTATAGTGATGTTTTCTGTTGATAGCTTATCAGCTATGCTAGCAACATAGCCAATAATACCGGCTTTTGAACATGCATAATTAGTTTGCCCACCTTGTCCTGCAATACCGTTCATGGAAGATAAGCATACTATACTACCAGCACTATTAATGCTGTTTGCATTAAGCAATATTTTGTTAATACGTATAACGGAAAGTAAGTTTATATCTAATGTTTGTTGCCAAAAATGTGCAGGCATTTTAGCTAAGGTTTTATCTCGGGTTATGCCTGCATTGTGAACAAATAAATCAAAGCCTCCATGTTTGTTTGCTAATGTTGCTAGTTGTTCACCAGCATCTTTTGCAGAAACGTCTAAAATAAAACTTTCGCCTTGTAAATCGGTCATAGTGTTAATAAGTTGTGCTTCCATTGCTGCAATATCAACACCAATGACTAAGTATCCTTCTTTGGCTAGCTTATGAGCGATGGCTGCACCTATACCTTGTGCGGCTCCCGTAACAACTGCAACTTTTGAATTAGCTATATTCGTTGGTGATTTTTCTACTGGTTTTATTTGACTGCTTATGGTGAGTACTTGGCCACTAACAAAGGCTGACTTTGCTGATAAAAAGAAATTAATCGGACTTACTAAAGCTGCGTTAGTGTTATTGCTTGTTGTCGCTACTTCTTTGTCTATTAAAATAATATTTGCGGTAGAACCTTTTCTACCTACTTCTTTGGCTAAACTTTTACTAAAACCTATTAGCGCTTGGCTAAAGGCATTTTTCTCTGCACTTTGATTTGCAGATGTTGAGTGGGTTATTACTAGAATTCTTGCATTATGGGATAAAAGCTTCAAGCTGTTTTGAACGTTTAAAAATAATTGTTGATAACTGCTTTCATCAATATAATCAGTGGCATCAATAATCAGTGCTTCAATAGATTTTTCAGAAATGTGATCATCGCTTTTAATTATATTGATAGGTAATTTCATTAACGTTTGTTGAATGATCGCACTTACCTGGTTGTTTATACTCAGTAAAAGTGCACTTTCAGGTAACAAGTTTGTCCCATTGAATCGGTTTAAAGAAACTGGCTCAGCAAAGCCAAGTAAAGAAAATAGTTTATTGGTTAAGCTCATGAAAAGTCGATT
>JADGDH010000003.1:26995-57435 GCA_016745015.1 Colwellia sp. | reverse complement strand
GCAACTCGATCTTGAAAATAAATCATTAAATCAGAATGAAAGTTTACATAAAGTTGATAGTCGACAGTTAACTAATATTGGTACTTTTCGTGCGTATATAGAAATGTATTTAAATCAAAATTCGAATATTAGAAATGATTTAACTTGCATGGTAAGGCAGTTATCAGCGAGTTCAAGTGGCTTACCGTTAGAGTTGTATTGTTTTGCCAACACCACTGACTGGGTTGAATATGAAGCGATTCAAGCAGATGTTTTTGATCACCTTTTTGCTATTGCACCACAATTTGATTTACGGATTTTTCAGCACCCAACAGGGTTTGATTGGAAAAATTGAGATACGTGCATTCATCTCGTGAGGTGAGTGCACGTAATTCGCCACTTTTCTATCTTGCCACTTATTTACCTTTGTCTAATAACTCCTTCTTGCATAGTGGATGCTACGAGCTCTCCTTGGCGGTTATATATTTGTCCATGCACTAAACCTCGACCGTTGCTGGCTGAAGGACTGTCCATACAATATAACAACCAATCATCAAATCGGAATGGACGATGAAACCACATGGCATGGTCAACTGTTGCAATTTGAAAATTTGGTAGTAAATGACTTGCGCCGTGTGGCAGTAATGCGGTAGGTAAAAAATGAAAATCAGACGCATAGGCAAGCATACAGCTATGCTTACGTAAGTCATCAGGTAAATTGCCATTTGTTTTTAGCCACGTTTGGCAACTTGACTCAGTTTTCTTTGGTTTGAGCCAATTATATTGTTGAACAGGGCGAATTTCTATTGGTTTTTCGGCTAACGTTTTTTCGCGCATTCCTTCTGGTAAAATATCTAGGTGCTTTGCAATGACATCACTATAAGAAGGAATACCATCAGGACCAGGAACTGACGGCATGCTATCTTGATGGTTAAAGCCTTCTTCTGGTTGCTGAAAAGAAGCTGTCATATAAAAGATAGCTTTACCATTTTGTATTGCTTGCACTCTTCGTGTGCTGAAACTTGCTCCGTTACGAATATTCTCTACTTCATAAACCACAGGCTTTGAAGCATCTCCCGCTCGTAAAAAATAAGAGTGCAGTGAATGGACGAAGCGATCAGCGCCAACAGTTTCTTGTGCGGCTGATAAGGCTTGTCCCATAACTTGTCCTCCAAACAAGGCTCTAAAGCCTAAATCTTGGCTTTGGCCGCGATATATTCCTTGTTCTATTACTTCTAACTTTAATAAAGCGAGTAGCTCATCTAAAACAACACTCATAGTTTAATACTCATATATTTATAATTTTCAGGTAGTTATTTAAAATTTCATTAAATAACTACCCGTTTGTTGGCGGTTTATAGTAATAATAACAGCTTTTTTGTCTTATAAGTGTTGATGTCTAAAACAAATTAGGCTATTTTGTGGATATGTTCGTTTGAATTTTGAGAACCCTATGCAGCAAGCTACTGCTCAAAGAGAAACTTTATTAGAAAGGCGAGTGCAAAATAATGTTGCAACAAGTGCTTTGTGGCATAAGCTTTCATTAGCTCAAAAGTTTGCCGCAAGTAGCTTGACCCAATTTGGGTATGATCTTACTTATATTCGAAATAGCCAGACTGGTAATTTAGCAATATTGTTATGTAATGGTAATGCTGCAACAATTTCACTTGAAGGTGAAATAGATACATCACCCGATATTGTCATTAGAAGCTAAATACTAACTTAATGTTATGGTAGAGTTGCCTGCTGCCAAATTACTTCTCTTATGTTTAAACTGTTTTTATTGAGTCACTTAATTGTGATAGAAAAACATAGGGGTCAATATCTTGGAAGTTTGGGTTGTCAATAGAATAAGCAATTATAACTGAAAACCCACCTAAATTGGCAAAAAATCTTAATTTTAAAGCAGACACTAATTTTTCTATATTCATTGAAACCCTATCTTTATGTTGGTGTGGAAAAAGTAATAAATATTCACCTTCATTAATTAATCCCGCACTTTCAAACTCATTTATATGCTCATTGATTAAGTTGGCTATTTCACGACTAACTTCAGCAACTATTTTTTTATTGAATTGAAATGTTAGTTCTTGCCAATTGCTAATAGAAATATAACCTAGAGTTAGAGGGTAAGCATATTTTCTAGCCATATTAAAGTTTTTTTGATATAGCTGTTTTGTTTGTGTTGGTGCAGCAAGAATATAACTTGGTTTTTCTATTGTTTCATAGGTTCTTTTTAGATTTGTTGAACGATATTTTAACCATATAAATATTACATAACACAATAAAAGTAATGCGATTCCAGATAAAATTAAAATTCGGGTTTGTTGTTGTTGATATTTTGCTGAAAAAGATGTGGTTAACTCACTTTGATCCGCTAGTTTTACTGCAAGCTGACGAGTTTTACTACTAGCAGCGATATTCTTAATGTTATTAACATACTTAGCTGATAACGGATGATTAAAAAGTGTCGATGTTTTTGTCTTTAATAGTGCATCACTGTATTTTTTTTGCCAAAAATAAGCTTTATTTATATCTTTATTTTCTTTATAAAAAGTAGAAAGTAGTTGATATAAAATAATGTAATCATCGGTTAATTCGGTATTTATTATTAAATTTTCTGCTTCGAGTAATAAGTTGACATGTTTTTGCTTTTGCTCGGTTAAATTACTAAGTAGTGCTAAGGAGATGATCGTTTCTAAATAAGGTCCTCCCAAGCTATATTGAGAAAATAATGTTTTTGCTTCTAAAATTTCGGTTTCTGCCTCAATATATTGTTTTTGTTTAATTAATGTTATTCCTAACCCTTGACTAGCGTATGCTTCATATATTGGAGCTGCTTTTTTTTGAGCGTATCTTTTAGCTTCCCAGTAGGCATTGTAAGCATCGTTGAACCTATTCAAACGGTAATAAGCGTTAGCTAAGTGGTAATAGGTTTGGTCAATATTTTCTAGTTTATCTAAACTAAAGCGTAACGTTAGTATTTTTAATTGTATTGTCAGGGCTGTTTGGTAGTCACCTAAATGATAATGAGCGTTTGCTAGGATAGCTAATAATGCTACGTGTTCTGCAAAAGAAGGGTTTTGTTTGATAATAAACGCTACTTTCTGTAAGTCGGTAAGTGCATCTTCATGTTGATTAAACATTGCAAACGCAACACTTCGATAACTTAATGCGAATAAAAAATATCCAATGCTCTCTTTGTCCTGTGGCATATCGATCGCTTGTTGAGCTGTTGTTAATAATTCCTTGTACTGTTTTTTAGCAGAAAAAATGCTAGCTAATTTTATTTGTAAACATAGCTTTGTTTTTTCATATCCTGTGGCGATAGCTAAACCATCTTGAGTAAATTGGTATGCGGTTTCTAGTTCACCTTTATTACTGGCTACATTTGCAAGTAATAGGTAAGTTTTGGCGAGAATATCATTTGAATACGTATCTCTTTTTAGGTTTATTTTATTACTTAATTCAACTACTTCGCTATAATTTAGTTTCTCAGAGTTTTCTCTGAATAAAGACTCTACTTGACCAATAAGCTGCTCTTGAGTAGATGCCTTTTGTTCTGCAGTTAACGCGTTGAAATTTACAAACAAGAGCGAAAACACCAATGTGACAGTAGAGAAGGTAAAGTTTTTTATTGTTGTTAACATGAATAAAAACACGGTGTTAGCAAAGTATAAGAGCCTATTTTAACGTGGTTAGCATTTATATGTTAGTTTTTTTGTTTACAATTATAAATGAGGGTTTATAATGTGTTTGAGCTGCTAAAGCTCGACAAGGGCAAATCTAGTGAAAACTAGAGACGCAAAGTAACCGGTCTAATGGGAAACCTATGACAGCGGGACTGCCAAATTTAGATGTAGTGGGGGCTCTTCTATTTTAAACAGCTTTCTGTTTGTTTCCTCGGTTTACTTTGCGTGGCTTCCTTGCCTTTTTATTTCTTGTTGTTTCTTCGTGATATATTGATTGACTATCTTTTCTAACATGCTTAATGGCATAGAGCCGTTTTTTAAAATTTGATCATGGAAATCACGTAAATCAAATCTTTCTTCTAAAGCTTCTTCAGCATTTTTACGTAATCGCTTAATTGTTAATTCTCCAATTTTGTATGATAAAGCTTGTCCTGGCCATGAAATGTATCGGTCTATTTCTGTTTGAACATTATGTAATGATAATGCTGTGTTACTCGCAAGATAATCTATCGCTTGTTGCCTTGACCACCCTTGAGCATGCATACCAGTATCAACAACAAGACGACAAGCACGCCACATTTCATAGGTTAAACGACCAAAATCTTGATAAGGATTCTCATATATTCCAGCCTCTATACCAAGATACTCTGAATATAACCCCCATCCTTCACCAAAAGCAGATATATAAGTACGATTTCGAAACTTCGGTACATTTTGCATTTCTTTAGCAATAGAGCCTTGCAAGTGATGTCCGGGTACGGCCTCATGTAATGTGAGTGCAGGAAGTACATATAATGGTCGTCTATCTAGCCGATAAGTATTTACCCAATAGTTTCCAGCTTGATCATCGCGAGATGGACCTGAATAACGCCCTGTAGTGTATTTTGGTGCAATGTTTGCTGGAACTTCAGTCACACCATAAGGTGTTCTTGGTAAGGTTTTAAATAAAGAGGGCAGTTTAGCATCCATTTTCTTGGCAATGTATGATGCCTCTTTTAATAAATCGATAGGTGTACTCGCATAAAATTGTTTATCATTTCTTAAAAAATTAACAAATTCAGTAAAATCGCCATCAAATTCCACTTGTTTAATAATCACATTCATTTCAGCACGAATACGCTTAACTTCTTCTAAGCCTTTTTGGTGAACTTGCTCGGCAGTAATATCAATAGTGGTGTAATGTTCAACACGGTTTTGATAGTAATTCTTGCCATTAGGTAATGAGGTTGCTGCAATGTTATTTCTTGCATGTGGCTGATAATGGTTAACCATATAAGCGTAATACCTTTGATAAGTCGGTATTACTTGTTCTGCAATAATTTGTTGCGCTTCTTTTTGAATGCTTTTTTGAGCCTCAGGGGAAACATAAACTGACATGTTTTTAAGAGGTTTATAATATTCGCTATCGGTAACATCTTCTTTTATAAAAGTAATAATTGATTGCTCGAAGCCTTTTAGTACTACTTTAGGCTGGGTTATACCTTCTTCTATTCCTAAATTCATCCATGCTATTTGTTGCTCAAAATAAGAAGGAAGAGCGCGTAATTTTGATAAATAATCATGATAATCTTGTTCATTTTTTAAATTAACCTGCTGATTAATATTGGCAATCCAAACATGGAAGCCAGACTCAGCCGTTAACGGCATGTAGTGTTCTTTGTTTTTGTAGCTATCTAATTGATTCTTTAAGGTATAAGTTAAAACGGCACTGTTGATTTGATTGTCTAGATTAAGCTCATCAGCATCAATGTTAATTAAAGTGCTATATATGCTTTCTCGCTTTCTATTTTGTTTAGCTAGAAACTCGGGAGATAAATTAGGTAGCTTGGCATTATTCCCACCCACTTCTGGAGCGTTAAAAGGGCTGCTTTGCTGATAAAACCTCTGGTGAGCGTGAATTAATTGTTGAAGTTGTTGATCACTTTTACTGGAAGTATTTATAGTGTTTTTTTCAACAATGTTGAGAGAGTGGGTACAACCCATTAGAAAAAATATAATTATAGTAGGAAAGAATAATTTCATTTAACTTAACTTAAAGGTAATAAATGGTGGAAGTTTGATCACTTTAACAGAGTTATAAACCAAGGTTACAAATAAATAACATAAATTGTGTAGATATTTGTCTTGAGATGCTAGAGAATATGAGTAATAGGTACCAAAGAGTACAATTAAAAGCAACAAGGAGTGCTGCAACGCAAAGAGGTGAATCGGTGAAGTATTACGATTCCATAAAGCAAGCAAATAAAACTATGACATTGGCAGTGGCTCAACTGAATCAGTGGAACTTGCCTGTAAACCCCATAAATTATGCAGTTAGCTATGAATATTGCAAAAATAGCAACCCCTTATTAACCGCAAATATTAAGCGTTTGTTACTCTCAGGTAAAGGACTGGATAGCTTCTTTATGGAGCAGATGTATAAAGATCATTTGCTTGAACAGAGTAAATTTCGAGATGAAATTATTTCTGATCTTTCAATGTTATTTACTCAAATTCAAGAAAACTGTTTGCAATCAAGCGCTGGTGCGCAAGACTTTATTGACCAACTTGATGATAATATTCCTGCATTAATGTCGAACAATAGAAGTGAAGTAAAATCAGCAATATCAAAACTTCATAAAGCATCGACATCATTTAAAAAGCAGCAGCAGGGGTTAGTTGAACAATTAGAGCTATCTCAATTGCAAACTCAAGCCTTAGAAGCTGAGCTTGAAGAAGTTCGCCAAGAAATATATTTAGATCCTGTCACTGGTTTGCATAATAGAAAAGCTATGTCCAAACATGTCGACATGTGGCTGGGTGAAAACGCTGAAAGGGGTATTGCAGCGATTGTGATAAGTGTTGATTATTTTAAAATATTTAGTGAACGTTTTGGTGCTCTAATTGGTAATGTTATTTTGTCAAAAATAGCAAAAAAAGTAGCTAATTATGTTGATGATAGTGGTTTACCTGTGCGTTCTGCAAGTGATGAGTTTATAGTTTTACTACCCGATGTTGATGGTGGTATTGCGAGTGAAATTGCTGAGAAGATAAAGCAGGGCGTTGAAAAACTTCGCTTTGTTAGTGTACAGTCAGGCGTTAGATTGCCACAAATGAGTATTTCGTGTGGTATTAGTGAAATGAAAAGTAAAGAACCGCTTAATCAATTTATCAATCGAAGCCGCAAAGCGATTATTAGTAAAAGTATAAACTAACAATTTATCAACTCCTTTATTTATCTAATAAAATTTCTAATTCTTGTAAATTATTTTCAGAAAAAACCTTAATACCCTCTTGAGTAAGTACCTTACACGTTATTCCTTGCCCAGCAATTTTTTTGTTAGAAAATGAACCGTCGTAAATAAGGGAGCTACCACAAGATGGACTCGACTCTTTTAGTATAGCAAATCGAATGTTGTGCTGTTGGCATAACATTAATGCTTGCTGAGAGCCAAAATTAAATTGTGCGCTCACATTTACACCTGATATTGTAATGACTTCATCACTATTTTGTTGTTGTTCAGCAGGCTCTCTCGGTACAGACAAACCACCTGACACTTCAGGGCAAATAGCAACAATTCGATTTTGCTGTTGCCACAATGTCAGCAGTGGGTGCTTTAATAGTATTTTTTCACTATTGTAGCGAACATTTTTTCCTAAAAAACATTGACTAATAAGTATTTTATCAAACATAGTCTATTAATTTTTTGTAAGCAGGTTGAATAAAGGCTGGATCGTTAAGGTGCTAATTTCATCTTGAGCGTTAAACCAACAAGATTGGCTGTAATAATCAAAATTTAACATAAATTCAGCATGTTGCCATAAAAATCGAATGCTTTCTCTGTCGGCCCCTAGCGTGATTTCTTTTATAAGGTGGTTTGGGATCTTGTCTAATAGCAATTGACGAAGCGCTATAATATCTTCTTGAAACCAGTTTTTTTTAAAAAGAACGGTGATTTGTTCACTAATAAGGTTAATTGATTGTATTGCTATGTGAGTCATTAACATCTCAAAGGAAAGAATTGAATAAATTGGAATGATACCAAATTCATCTAATTTAATAGTTAATATTTGGTGATAATTATCATATACTAATTGTAGAAAATAAATTTAAATTTATATAATAAAGAGAGAGACAATTACTATGAAAAAACTTACTATTGCACTCGCTGCAACCGTAATGATGGCATCTCCTGTTTTCGCTGGAGATGCTGCCGCAGGTAAAGGAAAATCAATGATGTGTAGTGCATGTCATGGTGCAACGGGTATTTCAGCCGTTCCAACTTACCCTAACCTTGCAGGTCAAAAAGAAGCTTATCTTGCTAAGCAACTTAAAGATTTTAAATCTGGTAAGCGTAATGATCCAACCATGAAAGGTATGGTTGCCTCTTTAAGTGATGCAGATATGGATAACTTAGCAGCATATTATGCTAGCTTGAAATAAGTGTTATAGAACGTAAAGCTATGCATTTTGAGTAGTGATAAAAAGCGCCAAGTGGCGCTTTTTTTGATCTTAATTTTGATAAAATTTATTGATTATGCTCTTTAATTACCTCCATAAATGCTTGCCCATAGCGCGATAGCTTAACGTCTCCAATACCACTAATTGCCAACATTTGCGTAGAATTAGCGGGTTGTACTCGCGCTAATTCTGACAGTGTAGCATCATTAAAAACAATGAAGGGTGCAATATCTTCACTATCAGCAATGCTTTTTCTAAGTTCACGTAACTTAGTGAATAAAGCTCTATCGTATGATTTAAGTTGCTTTTTGTTTTGCCAATAACTAGCTTTTTGCAAACGTGGACTAGCTAACATCAATGGCTCAGTTGCTTTAAGTACGCTTCTTGATGCTTCAGTTAAACAAAGAATAGATTGTTGCTCAATATCTTGCTGCAAATAACCTAAATGAATTAATTGTCCAATAATTGCAAACCAATAACCAGGTGATTTACCGTTGCCAATGCCAAAGGTTGATACTTTATCATGTTCTTGATTTAATACTTTGTTGGTGTTTTCACCACGCAATACATCAATCACATGGTTAATATCACCTTGTTGTTTTATACGAAAAACACAAGATAATACTTTTTGAGCAGCTTCTGTAGCATCGAACAGGCTAGGCGGGTCTAAACAAATATCACAATTCCCACAGCCCTGTTGTGTATATTCTGCAAAATAGTTCAATACGACTTGCCTTCGACAAGTTTGAGCATCAACAAAAGCATTCATAGCAGCAAATCGTTGCATTTCTACATTAACACGCTGTGGATTGTTACCTTCACTTATACGTTTTTTAATGCGGCTAATGTCTTTGTCCGCAACCAAAAATAAGGCTTCAGCAGGTAAGCCATCACGGCCTGCTCGACCAATTTCTTGATAATAAGACTCTAATGTTCTAGGTGGTTCAAAATGAATAACATAACGAACATTGGGTTTATTGATACCTAAGCCAAAAGCAACTGTTGCTATTACTATTTGAATGTTGTCTTTGGTAAAGCCCTCTTGCACAAGCGCTCTAATGTCATTTTCTAAACCGGCATGGTAGGCAGCACAATTAATACCGCAAGCCGCTAGGTATTTAGATAATTTTTCTACTTGCCAGCGACTGTTGCAATATATAATACCAGAATCATCACCTTGTTTTCGCACATAACCTAGTACTTGTTTTTCACCGTCGTACTTTGGTGCCAAGGTAAAGCGTATGTTGGCTCGATCAAAGCTGTCTAAATGAATATAAGGGTTATTTAATGACAGTTGAGTGAGGATATCTTTGCGTGTTGTAACATCAGCTGTTGCAGTTAATGCCATCAAAGGTACGTGAGGAAAATATTGTTTTAATTGATGTAATTGAGTGTAAGCTGGGCGGAAATCATGGCCCCACTGAGATATACAGTGAGCTTCGTCTATGGCAAACAGGCTTAAAGGTAACTCACTTAAACCTTGTAAAAAATAGCGATTCGTTAATCGTTCAGGGGCTACATAGAGTAACTTTATTTCGCCTTGTGAAAGCTTTGAAAAAATATCGTTGATAGTTTGTTGTGTTAACGATGAGTTAATAAATGCCGCTGAAATACCTTGATGAGTTAGGTTGTCTACTTGATCTTTCATTAACGCTATTAATGGCGACACAACAATAGTTATACCAGGTAATAATATGGCAGGTAGTTGGTAACATAAAGACTTGCCGCCGCCAGTTGGCATTAGCACCAAAGAGTCTTGCCCTTGCAAAATGCGGGTTATAATTTCAGTTTGACCAGAGCGAAAACTATCGTAACCAAAATAGTGCTTTAAAGTATCAAGCAATAAGTCTTGTTGGTCAGGTATTTTAGAGGGGTGGTGTATGACTGTATTCAACAGATATTCTTCAATAACCTTTAGTGACGTTTATTTTACCTGAGAGAAGTTACAGTGACATCATTATTTTCCAATTTTGCATTAATGATGCTAATCTTATTTTTTAAACAAGTCCGACCAGGAATAATTAGAATGAATAGAGAAGAAGTTTATCAACAACTTGCAGACTATTGGAATAGCAATATGCCGTTTAATCAATTACTCGGCTTAGAAATTACGCGCTTTAACGCACAAAATTCTGAAGTTCGCTTTGTGTGGCAAGATAATCTTATAGGTAACCCCTTGCAAAAAATTCTTCATGGTGGTGTTACTGCTTCGGCACTTGATTTAGCTGGTGGTACGGTAGCCGCGGCGAATATCCTTGATCAACTTTCCGATATTACACCCGCAACTATTCAACAGAGTTTGAGTAAAATTGGGACTATTGATTTACGTACTGATTTCTTGCGACCAGGGCGAGGTGAGGAGTTTATTGTTACAGCGCATATTATTCGTAGTGGTAGTAAAGTTGCTGTGGCGCGAATGGAGATGCACAATGAGCTTGACGAACATATTGCTTTTGGTACAGGTACATATATGGTTGGCTAGCTATACCCAAATGATTTGAAGGTGGTAAAATTTGTATACTCAAGTGATTTGGGTATATACAGTTAACTTGAAATTTCATTATCTTAGTTGTGCTACTATGCACGCTTTCGTTAGTTACTAGCATGAACAAATAAAGCTTATGTCGATTTCTCTACCACAGTCATCATTGCGTAGTGGTGTTATTAATGCTTTAGCTGCTTATTTTATATGGGGGTTTGCACCCATATATTTTAAGCTGCTTGCTGATATTGGCGCGGGCGAAATTTTAATGCATCGCATTATTTGGTCAAGCGTCTTCTTGTTTCTACTAGTATTGTTCAGTAAAAAATGGCGAGTATTAGTGCAGTTATGCAAACAGCCTAGGGTTATTGCAAAACTTATCTTATCGGCAGCTGTATTAGCGATAAACTGGTTGTTATTTATTTGGGCTGTAAATAACAACCACTTACTTGATGCCAGCTTAGGCTATTTTATTAATCCGTTGTTTAATGTTGCGCTTGGCATGCTGTTCTTTAGTGAGCGCTTGCGGCGAAATCAAAAGGTTGCGGTTATCTTGGCGGCTTTTGGGGTGGTTGTACAGCTTTTTACTGTTGGCTCTTTACCTGTTATATCTTTAGTATTAGCAAGTTCTTTTGCCATTTATGGCGTGTTAAGGAAAAAAATGCATGTCGACACTTTTGTTGGCTTACTTATTGAGTCTTTATTAATGTTACCTATTGCTATTATTTATTGGCTTTATTTTGTAGAAAGCCCTACCGCCGACTTAGCCTTAAATAGCAATACACTTAATTTTAGTTTAGTGATGGCTGGAGTTGTTACGACAGCACCTTTACTCTGTTTTACAGCTGCTGCTAAACGGTTAACATTATCAAGTTTAGGCTTTTTTCAATATATAGGGCCAAGTATCATGTTTTTACTTGCGACATTTTATTATAAAGAATCAATGCAAGCGGCTGAGTTTGTCACCTTTATTTTTATTTGGTTGGCGTTAGCTCTTTATAGTTTTGATACTTATTACACCATGAAAAAATTAAAATTAATTAACGGTTAAACGGCTAATAGTAAAGTTAACTTAACCGAAAAAGCCATAAGGGTTATTTTATTATGCATAAAATAAAGACATCAGTGCAAAGTCAACAGCTATGTGCGGTTACATTGTTAGGGAATTTAGTTGCTAAACCTGATATTCGTTATCGAGCTAACCCTGTTTCGGCGATAACTGAAATTACACTTGCGACAAGTTCAAAATGGTTAGATAAAAAAACAAATCAATATAAAGAATGGACGAGTTACCATCATATTAAAGTTGAAGGTAATTTAGTTGAGCAAGTTCTTTTAACTGCGAATAAAGGTGATATTATTTTAGTACAAGGTTACTTAAGTAATATAAAAGAGAGTAATGCCAAGCTAAACAATGTTAAGTCGAGCAGTGCAGTAGCACAAAGCCCCTTATCAATCGTTCATGCTGATTTTATTCAAAAGTTTAATAAGGGTTATACTCAAACGGTGAATCAAGTTTTCTGTAGTGGTCAACTTGCTTCAGTAGCACAATTAATTACGACACAAAATAATAAAAGTTTAGCGCAAGTAAATATAACAATAAATCAGCAAAGTTATTCTGTTGATAAGCAATGTTGGCAAAGTCATAGGGTAGAGCGGGAATTACATGTTTGGGGAAAACAAGCCCAGTACCTAGTTGAAAATGCTAAGCTAGGCGACAATGTTATGGTTGAAGGTAAGTTGAGTTATTTGGCTACGGCGGATAAAAGACAATTTATAGAAGCAAAAGCAGTACATTTATTATCTTAATGTAGATGATAGTGGTTACTTGATGTGTTTTATATCATTGAAAAATAAAGTATTATTAATTTTGGATGATCTTAGCCATATAATTTGCTAAGAGATTAAAAATAAAGTGAATAGCTATGAGCAGTAAACGAAATTTCATTAATTTAATTGGGTATATGGCATATCGCGCTGTATTTATTAGTATCTTTAGCTTGCTATCCGTGGCTGCTTTTGCAGAAGATAATTATTACCAATTTAATAAAATAGCCCATTTAAATCATTCGGAGGGTGAGCCTTCCCAGTGGTTACAGTTAGTTACTCACCCAAATAATATACAGCAATATTTTGTTATTAATAAAACAGGGCAGATGTACCTGGTTGATAATATGCAAAATCCGCATCCAGTCTTAGATCTCAATGCTAATAATTTAAAAGAATCATCTTCAATCAAGTTAACGTCTATTGAATTGCACCCTAACTTTGCTTTAAAGGGGCAGCTAGGCTATCGCGTTTTTTATACCGCTCACCTTGAGGTGTTAGATGAAAAAAGTAGAACTAAACGTCTACAAGAGCGTAGTGATGAATTAATACTTAAGTTTGATGCAGTAATAACCGAGTGGAAATTTAGTTCCGATGATTATCAAAAAGTTGACTTAAGCACAAAGCGGGAAATATTACGTATAGCTGTTCCTGATCACACCATGACTATTAAGCAAATGTCATTCAGTCCTTATGCTAAGTCGTGGAATGATAATTTTGGTTTGCTCTATATTGCTTTAAATGGACAAGAAAATTGGCAAAAACCGCTTTATTCAGGTGTGCTTTTACGTATCAATCCTGCAAAGTTTGGCTTGCGAAGTTTTACTATACCCAATGACAATCCATACCTAAAAGAAAGTAAAATTAAAGATGAAATATATTTGCTGGGTGGACAAAATATAAAGCAGTTTATTTGGCCTAATAAAAACAATGAAAATATTTTATTGTCTCACCATCATAATGATAACCACTTGTTATCTTTAACAAATGGGCAAAATGATTGGCGTAATGGTGCGCCTAAACAAATGATTTATCAAAGTGATAAGGCTATTGAATACGTTCTACTATACCGTGGAAGTAACCTGTCTTATTTACGAAACAAATTATTACTATTGAGGCAAAAAAATCAAAAATGGTTTATTGAATCTTTAGCAGTAACCCCCTCAGTTTATGATAATACGTTGAAAGAAAATAAGCCGCAACAAGAGTGGCAATTGCCCTCGCAACAATTAACTAGCAGCAGTGAGGTTACCTTTAGTATTAATCGTGATGGTGAGGTGTTAATTTTAGATAAAACAGCAGGCATGATTTTTCAAATGTACCAAAATAGTTCGGGTGATAATACATTGGTTGAGGAGCAAGTAACAACGTCAGAAATTCAAACAAGCTCAACCAATAGTCTTTATATTGTTTTCATTCTAATGACTGCTATTGGTGTTGTTTTTTATTTTTTTAAACGTAATAAATTTTCGGCAAAAGCCGTAGTGCGAAAGCAGTTTGCTCATATAGAACTAAGTGAATCTGAGTTACAAATTGGTTTGTATCAACGGCATCAAAGTAGTACTGATACAATTATTGATATAGTTGATATTACTAACTGTAAAGTAAAATTAAATAATCAAACTATTAATGTTATTAATCAAAAAGCAGGGCATGGTTTTAATGATGCCAAAGAGCAAGATTTACGTAATATTCTTACCAAAGAGCAAGTTGATAAAATGGTTGATGGTAAGGTTAGGCAAGTGAATTTGTTAATTACCGATATTAATGAAAAATATTACACTGTTTGTTTATATATGCGTAAGGGCAGTGACCGTGTTACTAAGAAAACTTATTCAGTTGTTATTGATGATTTAGTGAATTGGTGCTGGTTAATAGCGACAAAAGTTAACCCAGATGAAACAGGGAATAGAAAGAAAAAACCAGCCATTCCCTCAGAAAGTTCCATTGATTTGGCTGAGCAAAGACAGAATCAAAAGCCATTGCATGATCAAGCTGCTGCAATTCGCTCTATTACGCATGACGCTTTGAAAACGCCACACGGTGAGGAATTAGAGTTAACCAATGAGCAATCAGTTACTCAGGAAGACAAAGAAGACGTAAACCTTGCTGAACCGCTTGAACAAAATAATGTTAATAGTAATACTATAGATACAGAGCTAGTGGATGCATTAGAAAAATTAGTTAATTTAAAACAAGAAGGCTTTTTAACGCAGGAAGAGTTTACTAAAGCAAAAGAAAACTTAATGCGGAGTTTATTCGAGAAGTCTAAAAAATAGAATGAACGAAGTGGGTAGAGGTAAGAGCAAGTGATGGGTATAGAGTAGTCACGAGCTTTGAAGACAAATTGCTGTTCGCAACTTACTGCTTTTTCTCGTAACTACTATAGATTCAATTAGTTAAGTGTTAAAAGATGATTAATCAGGTTTTGGTAGTCTTGTTCAAAGTTATTTTTATCTAATTCTTGCGGATTAACGCGGTATTTACCATTAACGACTACGGCAGGTACTCCTTTTAAAGCGCCACTTTTAGACAGTGTATCTTGATGCTTTTTCATCGATTTAGCTTGAGAGTTAACACTAAAACTTTTCATTAATTTGTCAAATTTATCACCGTCAGCACCATTGAGAATAAAAATATTACGGATATCTTTTTCAGACGTAATAACAGCGCGTTGCACTTGAATGTAGTTAAATAATGCGCCAACTAATTTTGTTTCCATATCTAGTTGCTCGGCAACAACAACCGCTTTACTTAACATACCTTGAATTTTTGGCGAAGCACCTCGTAGAAAATCAACATGGTTGCGTTCAAATGTTACTTCTTCAGGTAAATTCTTTTTAACATCCTCCATAAAAGGTTCAAAGCGCAAACAGTGTGGACAATAAAAAGAAAAATATTCACGTACTTCTGCTTTGCTAGAAAGCGTTTCACTGACTTTAGTGTATTGTTTGCCTTCAGTATATTTTTCAGCACAAGCCGTTATTGACAGAGCTAAAAGTGGCATTAGTAACACCATAAACAAGCGATGTATTTTTTTCATTATTGTTTTCCTAATTTATTATTTTTAATCTCAAAGTTCCACTGACAAAGAAACACCAGTAGGTTGGAATTTATTCTGACAAGGGTATTAAGCAGGCAATAAACTTAATGGCGGTTGTTGCAGTGCTGACATTTGCTCTTTAAGCATCAATATCTGCTGTTCCCAGTATTTCTCCGTATTGAACCAAGGAAAGTTTCTTGGAAAAGCAGGATCTTGCCAACGCTTGCATAACCATGCCATATAATTAACTACGCGCATCGTTCGTAATGATTCTATCAAACTAAGCTGTGAAGATTCAAATGAAAAGAACTCTTCATAGCCCATTAACAAGGTATCAATTTGTAACAATTGTTGTTGTTTGTCACCTGAAAGCATCATCCATAAATCTTGAATTGCAGGGCCAGTACGGCAATCGTCTAGATCGACAAAATGTGGCCCTTCATCACGCCATAAAATATTGCCAGCATGACAATCACCATGTAAACGTATTTGCTGCTTTACTTGATATTGTTTAGCGGCAACGTCAATCACTTGTTCTAAAATAGTAAAAAAAGGCTTATGCAAAACTTTTGGCACAAAATTACTTTGTTCTATGGCATTACTTGCTTGATAAAGCATTTCATCAACATTAAAACTTGGCCTATTTACAAAAGGTTTTTGTGCAGCAACTGCGTGAATACGACCAACAAAACGACCCATCCATTCAAGTTGATCTAAATTATCAACTTCAAATATGCGACCGCCTCGACAAGGGAAAACAGCAAAATGATAACCTTTATGCTCAAATAAGCTTGTTCCGTCTATTTTTAGTGGCGCCACTATAGGTAATTCATGCTCGTCAAGCTCAAAAGAAAAATCATGCTCTTCTTGAATTTGAGCCAATTGCCAACGTTGTGGACGATAAAACTTGGTAACGTATTTAGTTAAGTTTTCATCGTGAAATTGATAAACGCGATTTTCATAACTGTTAAGTGCTAACAACCCACTGTCAACATTAAAACCCGCGCTTTCTAAGCCATCAATGATAGTGTCAGGAGAAAGAGATTTAAAATCGAATTGTGCCATTAGTACTCATTTATTTTTTTAAGTTAATTATACCCATGTTACTTGCACTTTGAAATATCATGGGTATATATTGAAAATGTTATCGTTTATTAAAAAAGCGACTTTCATGCTCAATACTAACATCATCTTCTGGCGAAATTTGTTCAACTTTAAACATTATGTCAGTCATATAACTTTTTAATTCATAAGGATCTACAGAAATACTGATAGGTAGCGTGTATACCGTTGCAGCTTTAACCAGTATTTCTTGTTTGCCATGCCATTCAATATTTTCAATACCTTTGGCAGAAAGTTTATAGGTATTGTCTGTTTGCGACATATTAAGAATTTTTAAGGTGAATACGTTTTCTATTTCACCATTAAAGTTTTCTTTGGCTAGCTCGGTTCTATCTCTAATAATATCGAGAGATAAAGGTACGCGATTAATGACTTCTAATATTAGCATTGTGCTCATAACCATTAATATTACGGCATAACCAATTAATTTTGAGCGAACAAGGTGAACTTTTTTCCCTTCAAGCTCATGCTCTGTAGTATATCGAATTAAACCTTGATCATACTTCATACGAGTCATGACACTTGAGCAAGCATCAACACACGACCCACAGTTTATACATTCATATTGTAAGCCATTACGGATATCGATGCCTGTAGGGCACACTTCTACACATAAGTTACAGTCAATACAATCTCCTAACCCTAATTGTTTAGGATCTTGTTTTCTGCCTCGAGCACCACGACTTTCACCTCTATCATTGTCATAGGCAACCGTTAAGGTATCTTTATCGAACATTGCTGATTGAAAACGTGCGTAAGGACACATATGCAAACAAACTGTTTCACGCATCCAGCCGGCATTACCATAAGTAGCGAAAGTGAAAAAAGCTAATATTACAGCCATGGTAGTCGTAGTATTTAAGGTGACTATATTGATGAACAATTCATTCATTGGTGAGAAATAACCAGCAAAAGTCATTGCAGTAAATAGTGAAAATAAAAGCCAACAACTATGCTTAAGTGTTTTTTTCCATAATTTTTTTCCATTCATTTTCTGCTGATCGAGTTTTCTACGCTGGTTTGCTGTTCCTTCTGTTTTTTCTTCAAACCAAATAAAAATGAAAGTCCATACAGTTTGTGGGCACATATAGCCACACCAAACACGTCCTAAAAAAGTAGTGACAAAAAACAGTAAAAATGCACCGAAAATAAAGAACCAAGCTAATAAAGTTAAATCTTGTGGCCATAAAGTAAGACCCCATAAGGTAAAGCGTTGTTCACTAATATCAAATAAAACAGCTTGATGACCATTAAATTGTAGCCAAGGTAATAGTGCGAAAAAAGCAAAGTAAACTAAGTTCATTCGTTGTCTTAGTTTTTGAAAAAAACCAGAATTTTTGCGAACGTATATTTGATCGCCAGGTTTATAACGGTCTTTTGTATTTTTAGCAGGATGAATTTTTACATTCTTTACGGGAATTTTAGTTGTGCTTGGTGATATTGGTTTTTTATCAGTGCTCATGATAAATCCTTAGATGGCGAAAGGGTGCTAATTAGTCTAAAAATAGTTATTATGTTATTGTCATATTAAGAATAACATAAATTAGAGCATACTAATATACGGAATTTTATGAAAAATATATTGATCTTGATCGTTGCGGCAGCAGTTTTTTTACACTTTTACCCTCAACCTGAAGTAACTAAATTCTATAATGAGACAAAAGAATCAATGTTAGATGGTTTTGCAGAATTTAGTGATACGAGTGTGCGTTTAAAAGCAGACAAAATATTTGCCGATTTAAAACCCAAATTAAATAGTTTTTCTTCTGAAGAGGTTGAGTCTTTAAAAGAAATCACCTCGTCTCGAAGTAATGTGAATAATTTTTACCAAGACTACTGTAAGAATAAAAAACGAAGTGCTACTTTTCATCCTACTAATCAATCAAAAGTATGCAAAACTATTGCTCAATATGAAAATATGCTTTAAACCATTAACGAACTAATAATTTAATTAATAATTTCGTAAAGTTGTTAGCGCTGCTCACTTTTTTTCCATCACCTGTTGCGACTCTGTGCCATAAGCACTGCTCTTTTGTTCGCTTTTTTAGATTAGGAGTATCTATTTAAATCATTTTAATTGTTTTATGTTTTGCTGGATAATAGCTTTATTGAAAATTAAGCACTTAAACGCAAATCATTTTACATAAAATTAAGGAAACAATATGTTTACTCAAAATAGAAACTTCGAAAACAAAGAAGGCCAAAAAGTTCCTTCAGTTACATTTCCAATTCGTATTAATGATGATTGGAGTAAACGTGATACTCAAGAGATTTTTGCAGGTAAAACGGTTGTTGTTTTTTCTTTGCCAGGTGCTTTCACGCCAACATGCTCATCAACTCACTTACCTCGTTACAATGAATTAGCAAGTAAGTTTTCTGAAAATGGAGTAGATGAAATTTTATGTGTTTCGGTTAACGATACGTTTGTTATGAACGCGTGGGCAGCGGATCAACATGCTGAAAATGTAAGCTTTATTCCTGATGGTAATGGTGATTTTACTCAAGGTATGGGTTTATTAGTTGAAAAGAATGAAATAGGTTTTGGTAAACGTAGTTGGCGCTATTCAATGTTAGTTAAAGATGGCGTTATCGACAAAATGTTCATTGAACCTGATTTGCCAGGTGACCCATTTGAAGTTTCAGATGCTGATACAATGTTAGCTTATATTAATCCTGAAGCCATTCAAACAACACAGGTAAGTTTATTTACAAAGCCAGGTTGTCCTCATTGTGCCAGAGCTAAATCATTACTTGTTCAGCAGGGATTAACCTTTGAAGAATTAACATTAGGGGATGAAATTAGTATTTCAGCCATGCGCGCTATTACTAATGCTGATACTGTGCCGCAAGTTTTTATTGACGGTAAACATATTGGCAATGCTGATGATTTAACTCAATACTTCGCATAGTAAAAAAACAGCTCTTAATTCGATGTTTTTTAGTTCGACATATAATAGGCACACATCTTTTAAAATTGTTTAAAGGTATGTGCCTTTTTTAATACTTAAATTTGGGATATCCGATATAATAAAATTCAACTTGAGCAAATAAATGTTTTTCATGAATAATCAACCCTATAATCCGCTACATGGCGTTACCTTAAAAACTATAATTACTGATCTTGAGGCCTATTTTGGATTTGAAGCCTTGGGTAGACAGATCAATATAAACTGCTTTACTAAAGATCCTAGTATCAAATCTAGTTTAAAATTTTTGCGTAAAACTCCTTGGGCGAGGGAGAAAGTAGAGCAGCTTTATATTAAAAATAAACACCGCTTAACTAATGAAGAAACAAAAAAATAAAAAGATATAACTAAAACACTGGAATAGTTTACAAAAATAACCAATGATGTTGCTTCTGTTTTTATCACTAGCAAAATATCATGACGACACCTAATCACTATATCCTCACTTGGCAATGTCCAGATAATACTGGCGTTTTAGCTAAAGTTTCACAAAGTTTATTTAAACATGGCGCTTTTATTACAGAAACGTCTCAATATAGTGACCCGTATACGGAAACTTTTTTCTCTCGTATTGCTTTTGATGACCGTAACTTAACAGTATCTGCTCGTGAATTTATTGAAGCATTAGATTATTTAGCAAAACCATTAAATATGGAATATAAGTTACGTAATAAAGCCGATGTGCCTAATGTTATTATTGCTGTCTCAAAAGATGATCACTGTTTAGTGTCACTGCTAACAAAATGGAAATCAGGTGTACTGCCCATAAATATAGTAGCTGTTATATCTAATCATCAATATTGCCAATCATTAACTGAGTGGCATGGTGTACCTTTTTATCATTTGCCCGTTACTAAAAACACTAAGGCTGAGCAAGAAGCACAAATGCTGGCATTGATGAAAAAGAGTAATGCTGATCTATTGGTACTTGCTCGTTATATGCAAATTTTATCGGATGATCTGTGCCAACAATTAGCAGGCCGAGCTATTAATATTCACCATTCCTTTTTACCTAGTTTCAAAGGTGCCCGCCCATATCATCAAGCTCATGCTCGTGGTGTAAAAGTGATTGGCGCAACGGCTCATTATGTAACCGCTAATTTAGATGAAGGCCCCATTATTGCTCAAGAAGTTAAACCTATTAACCACACTTTTACTATCGAGCAAATGGTACACATGGGGCATGATTTAGAAGCTACAGCCTTAAGCCATGCCGTACGAATTCATGCAGAGCAACGCGTGTGTTTAAATGGAGATAAAACTGTAATATTAGCTTAATGCCTTACATCATGTTGCTTGATTGCATGAGTAGAATTAAACAGTTAAGCGTGTTTAGTAATGAGTAGTGAAGAGATACATTGGCTTCGAAACACACGACTATTGACTCGGTACTAAATATTTCATTACTTTTTGGCTGTTAATGGCGTAAAATAATGCAATTAACAGTTAAAAAAGTATTAAATTCATGGCTCGTACCAAAAAATCTAGAAAACCTGGCTCTGCCCCTACGGCTAAACCTAAACTAAGTAAGGTTGAATTAGCTAATGTTGAAAAAAGAGTACGCAAAAAAACAGGCAAGAAACCAGGTAATCGGCAACAAGAAGCTCAGCCTCTTCAAGACTCAAATCAAAATACGAATAAAAATAAAGATCCTCGCATTGGCAGTAAAAAACCAATTGATCTTGGGGGCGCTATAAAGTCTAAGTTAGCCCAGCCTAAATCAAACAAAACTATTAAAGTTAAGCAAGATCCTATTGCAGGCATTCGACCTGTTAGCAGTGATGTTGCCGAGGTAGAACTAACCTTAGGCCAAGAATTAGATAACATTGAAGCGGATGAGCGCTTGCAAGCTATTTTAGTAAAACAAGAAAATGAACTTGCGCTAACCGAAGAAGAAGTTGATTACTTTAATGACATGATGGAGCGTCATCAACAAATAAGTGCGCAGTTAGGTGAAGATGAAGAAGAGGAACCAATCAGATCTAGTGCTACTTCTGAAGATGATTTGTGGGATAAATTAGATAATTCTTCACTGTCAGACTCTTTATTAAATAATGATTCAGATCTCGATTAAGGTCAATTGTCATGAATGAATATTGGCTTATTGCACTTGTTTTAGCCGTAATTATAATTGCCAGTTTAGCCTTTTATGCAGGTAAGTTATTGAAACAGCTTAGCGCGCAAAAACAGGCTCGGCAGCAGGTAGAACTAGCTCGACAGCAAGCCTTAGCAAAGCATGATAAAAACATTCTTGCTAGTGTGAAAATAATTGTTCGTGCTATGCAAGAAGAACAATGTGATTTTAGCGAAGGTTGTTGGCGTTTGTCGGTATTGCTTGATTCATTAAAATTGAGTAGTGAACTCGCGCAACAATTTCCCTCCATATTTACGTTATATAATGAAATAAAACATCTTTCAATTCTTGATGATCGTAAGAAGTTAGATAAAAAGCAGCGTATGAAACAAGATTATCAACGTATGACACTAGAAGCTAAATTACATAGTGAAATAGTGTCAGATCTTGATCTACTTCAACACTACATTATTGAAAGAGTGACTATACTAAACACATAACTAAACACATAAGTTGAAACTACATTCAGTAGTACTTTATTTGAGGCATGCATTATGACAGAGCAATTAAAAGCACAATTTACTCAACGTATTGTTGAATTACAAAAGCGTATTGGAGCCATTCATCGTGACTTTGCTGACGGTCGAGATGCAGACTGGTCTGAACAAGCTGGTGAGCGTGAAAATGAAGAAGTACTTAACGCGCTTGAGTCTGAAGCTAAGATTGAAATTCAGCATTTGTCTAATGCCATTACACGTATGGAAAATGGCAATTATGGTATCTGCCAAGCATGTGGTGAAGACATTAGTCCACAGCGCTTACAAGTGCAGCCTGCAGCAGAAAAGTGCATTCAGTGTGCTGAATAGTTATCCCTTTTACTCTTAAAAATTGAAAGACTTGCGTTTAATCAATACGGTTAAATGCTAGTTGTGTATAATGCTTTTAATTATTTAAATGGTGCCTGTTTAAGGTGTGAACAAGATGCAAGTCAGTCAATTTTTCGATCCTCAATTACTTAATAAATACAATACTAGTGGTCCAAGATACACCTCGTATCCAACAGCGCTTGAGTTTCATGATGACTTTAAGCATAGCGACTTTGTACAAGCAATAAAAAATTCACCCAATCGAGAGTTGTCTTTGTATGTGCATATTCCCTTTTGTCATACGCTTTGTTATTACTGCGGTTGTAATAAAGTAATAACTCGCCATCGTGATAAAGCCGATACTTACCTAGAATATCTAGCAAAAGAAATTGCGCTACAAGCACCACTATTCACTGATTATAAAGTGAAACAATTACATTGGGGCGGTGGAACACCCAGCTTTTTAACTCATAAACAAATCACCACTTTAGTTTCTTTGTTAAAAGAAAAATTTGATTTTTCAGATGATTTAGAAATGAGTATTGAAATAGATCCACGTGAAATTGAAATGGGTTTGGCTGAACATTTATTTTCTTTAGGTTTTAATCGTTTATCTCTTGGTGTACAAGATCTAGATAGAAAAGTGCAAGAAACGATAAACCGTGTACAGTCAACTCAGTTTATCGGTGACTTTATTGGTCACGCCAAAAAGGTAGGTTTTAAATCGATCAATATTGATTTAATTTATGGTTTACCACATCAAACGTTAGAAAATTTCGCAAAAACTTTAGATAAAGCCAATGAGTGGGATGTAGACCGAATTTCATTGTTTAGTTATGCACACTTACCGAGTCGTTTTGCTGCGCAACGTAAATTACGTGATGAATGGCTACCAGATGTAAAACTAAAGTTTGCTCTTATGAAACTTTCTATTGAAACACTCTGTAACTATGGCTACGATTTTATTGGTATGGATCACTTTGCTAAACCTAATGACGAACTTTCTATCGCGCAAGGCAATGGTACATTACACAGAAATTTTCAAGGCTATACCACTAAAGGCGGTTGTGACCTATTAGGTCTAGGGGTTTCATCTATTAGTAATATTGGTCGTTCGTTTGGCCAAAATATTAAAGAGCTACAAGGCTATTATAAAGCAATTGAAAATCAACAGCATGCCCTTGAACGTGGTGTTAGTTTACATGACGATGACATTTTGCGTGGTGAAGTAATTCGCGAACTTATGTGTAATCTTTATTTAGATAAAACGATGATCAATGAAAAATATAATATTAATTTTGATCAATATTTTGCTGAAGACATACCATTACTTGATACATTTATAGAAGATGGTTTAGTAGAGAATACAGAAAAATCGATTACAGTTAACCAAAAAGCGCGTTTACTTATCCGTATTATTTGCATGAATTTTGATGCTTATATGAAAAAGCATATAAATCAACAACGTTTTTCACGCGTGATTTAGGTTTTATTGCTTATTGATTTTTAGAGGGATTCCAACTGAATCACCTCTTAAGGTAATATGATGTATAGGTGCCTTTTCTACAAAGCACCTAAACTAAAGTTACAACCAGCGCTAGAAAAGACCAATTCAGTGCCTTTTTTAGTAGCCACTTCTTTAGCTAAATCAATCCATTGGTAATATACGTTACGATGTATTTTAGCCAACAGGTTACGACGAACGATAACGTATAACTCTCCTGCCTCGTTAGTTGATAATGGGTGCTGTATATCTAGAACAAACTCATCACCAATATTATTACTAACAACCATGATTGTTTTATTTTTGTCTTGCCAATGCCATTCGGTCAGAACAAAAGGGGCATCTTCAACGGTAATTTTTATTTTCTCAACAGGAGTTACTAAATAGTATTCATCACCTTCCATTTTCAATACAGAAGCAAGTAATTTAACTAAGTTGGCGCGTTTGAAAATAGTGCCACCATAATACCAGTCACCATTCGTCTTTATTTGCAGATCCATCTCTCCACAATACTCAGGATCCCATAACTCTACGGGAGGAATTTTATCGCCCTGTGCTTTTATTTGTGCTGTTATTTTCTCTAAGGACATAGTGGAGCCTATCTGTGATTAATGAAGTATTGATAATTGAGCATACAAACAAGTATCATGGAAATCTTAATGATTATAGCAATTAAATAGCGTTTACATGCGTTTAAAATTATATACAAGGAACATAATACATTGGAAATTGCCAATTTTTCGATTGAGTTATTATCATTTTTATTCATTATTGCCATTATCGCTGGGTTAATAGATACCCTTGCTGGAGGAGGTGGTTTGATTTCATTACCTGCTTTAATTTTAGCGGGTATACCTCCATTGGCAGCGTTAGGTACTAATAAGTTGCAAGGTAGTATGGGTACAGCAACAGCAACATATTTAATGTTTAAAAATAGACGTATTAATTACCAAGAAAGTAAACCATTAATGCAAGCAGCATTCATTGGTGCAGTTCTAGGCGCGATAGGTGTGCAGTTTATTAACACGGATGTACTCTCTTTTATTATCCCCATAGTATTGTTGTTTATTGCTGTTTATTTCATTGCATCACCATTGATGAAAAAACGACAAAATAAAAGCCTTTTATCGAGCAGGAATTACAAAAATATTATTGTACCTACCATAGGGTTTTACGACGGTATGTTTGGTCCCGGCACAGGATCTTTTTTCGCCTTGGCGGGTGTTTCTTGTCGAGGTCACGATCTCATTACTTCAACTGCAATTGCTAAATCGCTTAATTTTTCCACTAATATTGCTTCAGTCATTATTTTTGTTGCTGCTGGTCATATAGTTTGGATAATTGGCGCTGTAATGATACTAGGGCAATTGATAGGTGCGTATATTGGCGTACATTTTCTTTTTAAAATTAATCCTGCTTACTTACGTATTATTGTCGTCATTATGAGTACGAGTATGCTAATAAAATATAGTTATTCTATGGGTTGGTTCAATTAACTTCGCATCTTTAGATCTTTATTATCAAATTATATCCCGTCGAAATTTTTTTATCTTCGTTAGAAATAATACATACCCGCTAATTTCAGTATTAAATGCGTTCATTGCTTAAAATAGAAAAATAAAATATAGTAACGTGCATTACTATATTTTATTTTTCGGCGAACATGACAAACAAACTATCTTCTGAAAGCTTATTTGGTTTTTTACTCAGTGACATTGCACGTTTACAGCGTACTGAAATGGACCAGCGTATTCGTAAGAATAATATCAATGTTAGCCTAGCACAATGGCGGGTTTTAGGTTATCTACAAAGACAAAATGGTCAAACTCAAACCGCTTTAGCTGAGCTTTTTGAGATGGAAAAAGCACCGTTAGGAAGTTTGATTGATAGCATGGAAAAAGCAGGGTTAGTGCTAAGAAAACCTGACCCTTTAGATAAGCGCGCTAAGCGAGTGTTCATTACCGAGCAAGGTGAACTCTTTATCCCGTTGCTCGTTGATGAATATCAGCTTTTATATCAAGAAATGACCCTAGATTTATCTACTCAGCAAATTACTGAGCTATCAAATTATCTTGAAAAAATTAAAACTAACCTTATAAAAATTAGGAAAAATACTTAATGCAACCCAATGAAACTGAGTTAGTTAACAATACACATAAAAGAAAACATAAAGGTAATCTTATTATTCTGGGGTCTGTGGTTATCGCACTATTCTTAGCATTTTGGCTATACCAACGAAGTCATACAGTTTTTATTGCCGATGCTAGAATTGCTAGTGAAGTGATCTCGATTAGTAGTGATGTTAATGGCAGAGTTATGGAGCTATTGGTTACTAGCGGACAAAAAGTGAGTAAAGGTGAATTACTAGCACAAATTGATGATCGTACTGCTAAGTTAGAGATAAAAGACATCGAACTTCAAATTGTTATAAGAAAAGCAGAAATACAACAAATAACAACGCAACGTAAAATGATTGCAGAGCTACGAGAAAGCGCATATCAAGTACAGCAAGCTAAAATTGATAGCGCGAATACATTATTAGTGCAAGCGAATGCTAAATATCAACAATCCCAGAATTACTTTGATCGAATAAATGCTTTATTTTCAAAAAAATTAGCGTCAAAAAATGAGTGGGAAAAAGCAGACCTAGCGCTAACAAATGCAAAACAAGCACAAGTAAAAAACAGTGCAGATATGACACAACAGAAATTGGTTTTAATAAACGAAAAAGCATTATTACAGGAAGTAGAAGTTTTAGATCAGAAAATCAATGTGATGAAGCAATCTATACTTCGCCTTGAAAATCGGTACGAGCAGCAAAAAATTGATTTAGATAATCGAAAAATACTTAGCCCTATTAATGCGGTAATCGATAAAACATTTATTTATAGCGGTGAATATACCTTACCTAGTCGACGAATGATGATGTTACATAGTTCAGAAAACCTCTGGATTGAAGCCAATGTAAAAGAAACTGAAATTGCCAAACTAAAGTTAGGCAGTAAAGCAAAAGTTGTTATTGATGCCTACCCTGAGCAATTATTTACTGCGACTGTAGTGAGAATTGATCATGCAACAACAGGAGAATATGCTTTGTTGCCTAACCCAAATCCAAGTGGCAATTTTACCAAAGTTACGCAAAGGCTTAGAGTTCGTTTAGATTTCCAAGAGAAAGAGCTACAGCAAAATCAATCATTAGAATTATTAAAACCCGGCATGATGGTTGAGGTATCGATTGATACGCGCTCATAACAAAAAAAACACCGATACTATAGAGGCACTTTTTGCATGCTATGGCAGTAATTATCGATGGTGGGCTACTATAACCGTAGGTTTAGGGGCTGCTTTAACCGTATTAATGAGTACCAGTATTAATGTTGCTATTCCCTCTATTATGGGGGCGTTTGGTATCACCCAAGATAAGGGGCAATGGGTTTCTACTGCTTTTTTAGCCTCTTCAACGGTAACTATGCTATTAACCTCATGGTTGATTACCCGTTTAGGTGCTAGGTATACATTTATTGCTGCTCTTATAATATTTTCGCTTGGTTGTATTCTTGCGGCAAATAGTCCAGAAGCTAATATATTAATAGTATCTCGTGTAATTCAAGGTGCTGCAGGCGGTATATTCTTACCTTTTGCAATGCTTATTTTAAGGTATGTATTTCCCATTGAAAAACAAGGTATGGCAATGGGGTTGTTTGGCATAATGGTTGCTATGATGCCCGCTATTGGTCCTGTACTTGGCGGAATATTAATTGATGCTTTCAATTGGCAGGCACTGTTTTATATGACTGTCCCATTTTCAGTGGTAAGTTTAGTGCTGGCGATAAAATTCCTTCCTGATAGATTAACGACAGAAACCACTAAAATACCTTTAGATTGGGTTGGCGTAGTGCTGCTTTCTTTATCTTTTAGTTTGTTGCTAATTGCTTTTTCTGACGGACAAAGTGCGGGCTGGTCTTCTCAACTTACATTGCTACGTTTTGGCTTTTCATTAGTGCTAGCAATCGCTTTTATTGGCTGGGAGTTACGCTCAGATCACCCTTTATTAGACTTAACACTTTTTGAATATCCAGGTTTTGCTAACGCAATTATTATTACGGTTATTTTAGGTGCTGGCCTCTATTCTTCAATGTTTACTGTGCCTTTGTTTTTACAAGTAATTCAGGGGTTAAGTGCAACTGAAGCAGGATTTGTGTTACTGCCTTCTGGTTTGTTTATGGCACTTTTATTTCCTTTATCAGGAAAAATGGCTGATAAGTTTTCGCCTAAGATTCTAATTTCGGTAGGATTACTCTTATTTGCATTTTCTTCTTACCTTAGCGTTGCCGCAAATATTTATACACCTTTATCGCTTTTTATATTTTGGTTGATTTATGGACGTATAGGTTTAGCGCTTATTTTTCCATCGCTAAATGCCATCACATTAAAAGGGATACCGACTCATTTATTAGCGCAAGCTTCTGGGGCAACCAATTTTTTCAGACAACTTGGTGGCGCTTTAGGTGTGAATTTATCCGTTGTTTTCATTTCTCAAAGAACCTCAATGCACGTAGATATTATTACGGCAACACAAGACAGTGGTAATAATGAAATGTGGCAAAACCTTGAAACTTTATCTGAACCAATAAAATCTAGCGGAATTGTGGGCTTAGATAATCTATATCTAGGCATATGGGCTTGGTCAAAACAACTTTATATGCAAGCACTAACATTAGGCTTTCAAGACGTTTTTTTTGCTACCACTTTTGTGTTTATTCTTGCATTAATTCCTTTGGTTTTCATTAACAATAAAAGTTAAAGAGGCAAAGGTCTGTCTGACACTACATTTTTCATAACAATTGTAGAAGACAAACGTCTAACATGTGGCAGAGCAGATAACTGTAAATCATATAACTGTTGAAACGATGGCAAATCAGAAGCCACTACATGTAATAAGTAATCAGGATCACCAAAAAGTCTTTGAGCTTGAGTTACATTAGGAATATCTGCGACTTGCTTTTCAAAAATATCTAAAGCGTGGTTATCTCCATCCTTCATTGTGACAAAAACAAGGGCTGAGAATCCTAGCCCGACAATGTCTGAAGCCAATTTAACCTTATAGTTCAAAATGGCACCCGACTCTTCTAACGCCTTTAATCTCCTATGACAAGGTGACACACTTAACCCAACTCGCTCTGCCAGTTCAGTAACAGATAATCGGCCATCAAGTTGTAGCTCCGCAAGAATTTTCTTATCTATTCTATCCATTTGGTAAATTTTCCCTTTTTAGTTGAATTTTCAGCAAAATATTGGAAGCACATTCTAGCGATTAAGCTCTACTATATTCAACACATTCATTTATAAAAAGTGTATTTTATGGAAATAAGTATCCTAGCGACATTTTGGACAGTATCCATTCTGTTTATTATAACCCCTGGTGTTGATTGGGCATATGCAATATCAGCAGGTATGAAAGGTCGAGTTGTTTTTCCTGCTGTTACAGGTCTCATTTTAGGGCATTTTGCAGCAACGATCGTTGTTGCCGCAGGTATAGGAACACTTGTTGCTAATAACCCATTAGTGTTAATGATAATAACGACAATTGGCGCTGGATATCTACTTTGGGTTGGAATTAATCTACTTAAAAGCCCACCTATACCAAGCGCAATCGCAATGACAGAAAGTGATTATTGGTTAAATTGGGTAAAAAAAGGTGTTTGTATTAGTGGTTTGAATCCTAAAGTTTTCCTACTATTTTTAGCTCTTTTACCCCAGTTTACAGACCCAAGCTCTACATGGTCTATTCCTGTGCAAATTATTGCATTGGGGGTTATCCATATTATTAGCTGTAGCATCGTTTATCTCATGGTAGGTTATTCATCTAAAATAATCCTTCAAACGAGGCCTAAAGCAGCGCAATTTGTAGGGCGAACGTCAGGTGTATTAATGATTTTTATTGCGCTTATATTATTGGTTGAACAAATTGATCAACTTATTTAGCAATGAAAACTTGTCATAGTCGTTAATTTTTGTAGACTCAATTGGCTGTATAATGAGTCTGTATCAAAAAGCTAAGATTTTTCTTGTCAATATACGCATAAATACAATATACTCTCCGCGCCTTACCACAAGGCGCTTCAAGTAAGCTCAGTGGTGGCTATAGCTCAGTTGGTAGAGCCCCGGATTGTGATTCCGGTTGTCGAGGGTTCAAATCCCTTTAGCCACCCCATCTTTTATTTCCTCTAAGAATTTTCAAGTAATCCAACAGGTCAATATCTATGTGGGTTATATCATTACCAACTAAGGCGAGATCTTGCTGACCTACTTACTTTACTGTATTTTGTTTTTGTTAACCAAGCTTGTATTTGAAGGGCTACACAAAACCAATAACTAGCTGTCATCTGGGATATAAATAATTTCGCCATTATCTAGTTGATAGGCAGTGCCGACTCTTTTTCC
>JADGDH010000003.1:0-26895 GCA_016745015.1 Colwellia sp. | reverse complement strand
TGTATTTGAAGGGCTACACAAAACCAATAACTAGCTGTCATCTGGGATATAAATAATTTCGCCATTATCTAGTTGATAGGCAGTGCCGACTCTTTTTCCTTTTGCTTGCGTGGAGCTTTTTGAGTTTTCAGCTTGATAACGGACTATTTTTCCATTCTCTTTAGTTACTATCTGCATATTTTCTTTTCCTGGATTTTTAACCATGGTAAAGCTATCACTAAAAAGCATATCAGCTACATCTAAATAGCTCACTAAAGCCACCATTAAGGCAACTGAAAATACCATAGCGACATCGAATAAATTACCGACCATGTTCATCGGATCAAGATCACTTTGCTCGGTTAAGATGCTTCTACGTGTTCTATTTTTATTTCTCACATGAAACCTCTTGTTTTTCTAGAATAAAATCAAGGATCGTGAGTTCTTTAAAAACCTGTCGTTTATGTTTTTGATACAAAGTTAAACCAATAGCACCAACAATTAAGCCGATAACAGTCGTGGTAAAGGCTATTTGCATTTGCCCTGCCAATTCCTGAATATTACCATCAGCTAAGCCTTTTAAGGCAGGACCCATTGGAATAAGCGTACCAACTAAGCCCGTAATAGGTCCAAGCTTTGCAAAGTTACTATAACGGCTTAAATATTTTTCAATACCACTTTCGTACTGGCTAATGACCAGCCGGTTAAGTGCTAAATCACTTGAAGCTAAAATTTTTGTTAAAGCGGTATGACTTGCCAGTTTATTGATAGACTTAGGCAATGTTTCCTTGGTTAAGTCACCTAAACTCGCCCAATTATCTAACTCATCAATAACATCTTTTTGATTGCTTTTATTTGCCAAGTATTGCCCTGTTGCTAGTAAACATTGCAGCAACATAAAAAGTAGAAAGACAATACAGGGTACTAATAACCCAGAGGTTATCCAATAAAGAGATTCTTGCAATAAATTCATTTTAATTTCCTAATCATTATTTTTTGAAGAGCAAACCCCAAGCAGATTACGCCAACAAGACTTGCAATACTTACCAGCATTTCGTTTAAATTAAAGTTGAGATCATTCGTGCTTGGCACTTGTGTTGCCGTTAAGTAAGTCGTTAATAATAAAGTGATAAAAATAGCCTTTGACCATAAAGGTTCATATTGACTGATAAATTTATTCACTAACAATAATACAGAAATAATCACTCCATAGATTATTCCTTGCAGAGTAAAAGGCAATTCAAAATAGCCACTTTGAAAGCAAAATAATTGCCCATAAACCAGTGCTAAAAAAGTACTTAATGCTGGTATTTTATATCGTGTAAAGCACAATAAAGCGGCTTCGAGTAATACTACTATTTGCAATGTCTGTAGTTGTTCAGTAATCAGCTGCTGAAAATGAGTGCTGCTTTGCCGTGAAACAAAGTCACTGATCATCCAAGTCAAAAAAGGAACACCAAACAAAATTAAATAAAGACCCAATTGCGGCTTAAGTAACCGCAATTGGGTTCCTTGAATACAAACAATCAATAAACAAGCAATTGCTACCCAATGATTACTATCTAACATTTTGTTTTCTTCGGATAAACAAGATAGACAATGGTACTAGCAGTAATAACCATAACCAAACAAGCGTATTTGATTTATCACCAATGTCGGTGTTTACAGTTGATTGTTCTGTTGTTTTGTCAGCTGGTTTTTGCTCAACCTGATTACTTCCTTTAGCATCTATATTTTGTTCAGTTTTTTGTTTAGATTTTTTGGCTTCTTTGCTTTGTTTAGCTAGCACAAGCCCTGAACTTTGTGATTGACCAATTTCAGCAGCATTGCTCTGTTGCTGGTAGGCTTCAGTTAGTGCTGTGTCTGTTAATTGAGCTTTAATAAAAGTCTGTAATGATTGATTGCCACAAGTAAAATTACCGCAGCCAGCTTCATGTTCTATAACAAGCTCTGTGTGTAGTTTTGCAATAGTTGCTAACTGCTCTTTACTCGCTTTCCATAACCCTTTACGAGCGGTTTCTAGCATCACTCCTGTCATTTCCTGTAACGCATAAGGATTTTCTTGTTCAAAAAATTCTCTGACATTAAGTTGATGACTATCTTCAATATACACTTGATGTAAGTTGTTCCAAACACTGTCATCAATCGCGTCAGGTTTCATCACATTCCAGCCATAAGTATTGCGGAAGGTTTCTGCAAATGTTTCTGCGCTACTTGCTTCCCCCTCCATTAAGTTAGCAATATATTTCGGGTTTAATAACGTGCTCCTTAACTCCATCCATACGGTTTGGTTTAATGTTTCAAGTTTTGCCTTATTTGGATTACGGTAATCGTTGAAATAAGCAGCAGGATCTTTTCCTGTTACTTCTCGTACCGCTAAGTTCAAGCCGCCCATGAATTCATAAACATGATCTAAACTTAACGCGCCCCAGGTGTTACTACTTCTGGGTTGGATCACTACTTCAGTATTCTGCAGTGCTGCGGCAAATAAGTGTGGGGTAAACTCTCCCCATGATTCGCTATCGCCATAGGCTGCCCCCATATTGTAAAGGTACTGTTGAGCAATATCGCTATCACTGTTCCAACTTTCACCTTGCTCAACCTGTGACATAATCGCGGTGCCATAAGCACCATTAACGCCGCCAAAACTACGACGATATGCATTAGTTCGGGCTGCTAAAGGAGCTACACCTTTATCAAGTAGATATTTTTCAGCATCTCTAACACCTTTGGCAACAAAGTTAATTTGCTCTCCTTCCTCTGCATTAGCTACCATTCTGACAGCACGCTCAATTAAGGCTAATCGGGAAGCGGCTAAATCTCTTAACTGCCCAGCAGATTGAACAACAACATCAATGCGTGGTCGTCCTAGCTCTTCATCTGGAATGAGCTTTAAATTTTTTATCCGCTTAAATGGGTCTCTTACTGGCTCGACGCCGAGTAAATAGAGTATTTCCGCAACTGTTGCACCTTGGGTATGAATAAACTCACTAGGCCAAAGCGTAAAGCTCACTTTTTCAGGGTATTTACCCGTTTTTTCAAGATGTGTAGCTAATAAGGTTTCAGCTAATTTTTTACCAATAGTCCATGCAGCGACACTTGGCGTTTTTTCAGCATCAATAGCATACATGTTTCGACCTGTTGGTAAGGCTGAAGGGTTAAGTATTGGATCGCCTCCTGAACTTGGTTCAATATAACCACCAGATAAGCCATTATTTATTGCATTGAACTCATTACTGGCACCACTTAATAAATGCTCGCGGTAGCTAACAACACTAGATAACGACGTTTTAAATAGAGATACGCTCTCGGCTAATTGTTGTTCCTTGCTTCTCTTAGCTGCAAGCTGCTTAGACATTGTTTGAATATTAATGGCTAAATGATTAACAAACGTTTGAGCATCTAGGTGAGTATGTTGCTGAATGGACTCTGATAGTTTTTCAAGCAATTCAGGATTTGCTATTAATACATCATTAAAATGTACTAAATTATTTAATTGTACGGTGAGCGATCGCCAATCAGAGTCATCTTTATTTATTGGAAAGATGCTTGGTAATTTTGTAATCATCTGCTCCGTTAATATAGCCAACTTCTTCTTTTTTTGAGCGATAATTTTTTGGTTGAGCACATCACTTTCAAGCCAACCTAACACTTGTTTTCTAACATCTTGTTCTTGCATAGCAATAATTAGCTGGCGGATCTCGGGTTGCTCTAACTTTGATAATGCTCTGCCAATGGCAGGTATAAACTTAGCGAGTAACTTTGCTTTATCTGCCATATTAGGGTCGATAGCTTTTGAAATATGTGCAAAAGATTGCTCGTTTTCCATACCAGCAATAAATACTTTGTTTTCTTCGTTGCTGATAACACTGGCGGTTAAAATCATTAACTCTTCTGTCGATAAATTACTCGCTGCTTGTGCTTTATTCTTACCTGACATGGCAATAAAACCTTTAATTACCTCACTTTGGTCAATTTCTTTATTGTATTTAAACCAAACCTCGCTTCGTTTAACAACTATAGAGCCTAGTAGTTGTGATAATAATTTCTCACTACTTTCACCGTTAAATAAACGTGTGATCCATTGCTTAGCTTCAACTCTTACAGCAGCTTCATTACCTACCTCTACTCCCTGCGAAGTGGTAATATTCAAGTAGCTTTGCATTAACGAGTCTAGAGCCATTAATGCTGCAGTTTGCTCTGCTTCTTGTCGGTTGAAAGCGTGACCTAAGGTATATAAACCTTTAGTTATTTTAGCTTGGGCGATGGTTTCTATCCATTGAGATAACGGATTAAATACCTGAATTTTCCATTCATTCAAAGGTAGTGTTAACTGTACCTCGGTTAGTTGAAGATCTTCTGTTAGGTCGAGATTATTAATATGACCATTAATAACTTGTTGCAGCGTTAATTGTCCTCCACCTTGCGTTAATTGAAACTCATCAACGCGATCAGACAATTGTTTAAGATCGCTGTATAAACCTGATTCATTAAAAGGTGGTGTTAAGTGCGACAATATCGTGGCATAACTACGACGTTTGGCAATAATAGCTTCACCGACATTACTCATGGTGTAAACATAAAAGTGCGGTGTTTCGCCAATCAAAGCATCGGCCCAATCGTATTGAGACAAAGCAACTTGTTTTCCTTGGGTAAATTCTAAACTACCATGGGTACCGTAATGCATAATCGCATTGGCCTTAAAAACTTCCTTGATCCACATATAAGTTGCTAAGTAGCTGTGTGGTGGCGCTTTTTGAGTTCCATGCACTAACTTAAAGGTATCTTTGCCTAAGCCAGGTAATGGTTGAGGTAATAATGCAATATTGCCATATTGCAATCGGGCAACAGCCAAAAATTCCTTACCGTCTTTTGTTGTAGTCATAAACTCGCCAGGCGCTTTGCCATAGCGTTTTTCTACTTGCTGACAAAGACCTTTTGCTAATTGATTATGACACCAATTGTTATATATATTCGCGTCAACAAGTGCAGGTTTTCCTGATTGAAAAAACTGTTCGAGTAGCCCTTGAGCGTAAGGTGCCATAACGGCTCCTTGACGGTTTAAATCTGCTTTAAAGTCTTTATAGTTATCAGGTAAGTTACCCAAATTGTAACCTTGTTTTTTGAGGTTTTTTAAGGTGTTGTATAATGACGGTGTAACTTCCATATTACCTGCGACTAGTGCGTTTTTCCCTGGACCACGAAAATAAACAATGGCTAACTTTTTCTTTTCGTTTACTTTATCTTTTAGTAAAAACCAGTGCTGTATTATGTCGATGAAGTTATTTACACGGTTAGGTATCGCTTTAAATATATTAAAGTTATTTTCGTCATCAAACTGGGCATTAATGGCATAGGGCACGATGGCGCCATCTAGTTCAGGTAATACGATATTCATGGTGAGCAAATTGGCACTGTAGCCCTGTGGGTTTTTCAACCATTTATCATGGTGCTCAAACACCGATAGTGGTGCAAAAAGAGGAATGTTTGTCGTTTTTAAATAATCTATTGTCTGCTGTCCTCGCCCTAATTGCATACGACCGTGCGGCATCATAAGTACCGCATCAGGGTTAATCGCTTTAATAAAATCGAGTCGCTTAGTAAAACTAGATATTGGATACACTTGCATTCCTGCAAGCTCTAATTGATCAATTAATGTGTTTAGATGATCACGATTAGCATTAAAGGGACCAGGCACACTGGTTAATAGCGCAACCTTTTTACCTTCGGGCTTATAACTCTTTAATGTTTGATAATAATTGAGATAATCACCTACTTTTGTGAATACTTTATCCTCATCTTTGTGGAACAATACATCGGTAGAAATTTCTTTGGCTGGTTCAGGTGTTTCAACACCAAATGTTTTATTATCTAGAATGGTGCGGCTAAATCTAAGTAGCTGTTGATAATTGAATTCACCGCCGTAGCGAAAGTAATCTTTTATTTTGTTTAAATTATTATACTCAATATTGGTAACATCGATACTTGGATTTGATGACGCCTCCACGACAATCTTACTCCCGTTGTCGCCAGCTGATTTAAATGCACTGACTTCATTTGGTGTTAAAGATAAACCTCGACCAAAAATGTAAATAACATCGTAATTGGTAAATTTTTCTGTAGCGGATTTATCTAACTTTTCAATAGATAGCCAATTACTGTCATTGGCTTTGACGACTCTTGCCATCTGAAAATCTTGATAGTTTACTAAGGCAATACGTGTGCTAGATATATAGATACCGTAAAGAAAAATCAGTATTGCTAGCAATGAAATAAATACAACAAAGCGTTGTATATTTTTTTTATTTAAATATGTTTTCATACTTATTACACCCAGTAGAAAATAAAGAAGGTGACTAGGTCACCTTAAATAACAGCTTAATAACTTAGCTTTAAAACTGATAACTAGCGGTTATGGCAAAGTTACGACCCGGAGCCACTGTCGCGTCTAAATTACCATTAGCATTGTCACCTTTAGTGTGAGAAGCCCAATATTTTTTGTCCGTTAAATTGTAAACTGATAACGAAACAGCAAGATCAGTCCAAGGTCGATATCGAATAGATATATCTTGAACGGCATAGCCGGCAGGTTCAAAAGTAGGTAATGGTCTTCCATGTCTAAATAGTGGCTCTGTATCATCGCCTTTCGCAGTGGCACGAATGTGCCAATCTAGATCAATCACTTCGCTTGGCGAAATATTTATACCTAATACGCCTGAGTTTGGCGGTACACTATTTAATCCTGAACCATCATTACTGTTTTCGCCGTCAATTACACTCAACGCTAGATGGGAGTTGCCTTGCCAGTTGTTCGGCAACCATTGATCAAGCAAAATATGGCCTGTTAACTCAAGCCCTTTAATTTCCACCTCATCTACATTTTGATATTGGATTTGGCGAATAGCTAAAGGGCCGGTAAATACAGGAGGCATTTCACGGTAACCTATTGTTTTACTATCAATAAAATCATCATAATTATTTTGATAAATAGATAGTTCAAGACCAGCTAAATCATTGTTCCAACGTATACCAATCTCTTTACCTAAACTCTTTTCAGAAGTCAGCTCATTATTTGGGATAACTTCATGAGGTGCACCCGGTACAGGGATTAAAATTGCACGACTGATATACTGCTCAGCAATAGGAGGAGCTCTAAAGCCGGTGGTTACATTACCAAATAATGATACTTCATCATTGAGTTGATAAATCAATCCTATATGTGGTGATATCGCATCATCAGAAAAATCTTTAATGACAGCATTCGCAACATTATAATTTTGATATGCTTGATCTGGTTTAGGAGAGTTTTCAAACTTATCGTAACGCAGGCCCATGATCATTGTTAAATCATCTGATATGGTTAGGTAATCTTGAACAAATATCCCGAGTTGTGTGACATTCGCATCTGGAAAGGTTTTTCCTGGATGTTGATAGCCATTAATTACCGAAGTAGAGTTACCTGAGATTAAGTCTGTTTTCAAACGATTTACTGGGCGAACAATAGATTTCATCAAATAATCAATGCCTAATAATACCTCGTGATTTCCGTATTCTTTTTCCAGCTGTAAATTTAAACTAATCTGCTTTTGTTTAAAATCTTCCCATTCATTTAGCAAAATTTTTGAAGCTGGGATTGGAGGCCTTACCGAGCCATTATTTTCAGTTGTTTCTTGTTCAAACTGCTCATAATTTGAGTGTTGATAATCAAGCTGCCATTTAAAAGAATCAATGAATTTAAAATTAAAATATTCATGCTGGAAACTTAAACGCCAAACAAGTGAATCATCATCTGCTGTGGCACTCGTTATTTCTGTACCTGGTGGGCCTGCAATAGGGCCTATATTTGTATTAAGTTGATTAAATACATCTTGATTAAAATAATCGGCAATAATTCTAAATTTTTGAACATCATCCTCATATTTCCATTTAACAAATAAGCTATCAGATTGCCCATTTTTTGGATTAACCACAAAATCACTGTTTTTGTCTAATTCATGAAAAGTTTGATGTTGAGTTTGAAATAAGAGGTAGCCACCTGCTAGCTCACTTGCTGTTGTTATGCCGAGTCTATATCGATCATCTTCTGTGAAATAACCACCATTTACTGAGATAAATGCTTCATTGTTATTGCCTGTAACAAGGTGCTCAGGATCAAGGGTATTCATTATCACAACACCACCTAGGGCATTACTGCCATAAAGTGCTGAAGCAGGTCCCTTTAAAATTTCTACTTGTTGTAAATTAAAAGGGTCAAAGTTACCTCTCCCTTGTGAAACACCAGCTGAACCAAAACCATCAGGCATTATGGTTCCATCTTTTACCATCAAAATTCGATTGCCACCAATGCCTCTGATATTGATGTTGGCGTCACCATGGCGGTCACCAGATTTTTCTACTGAAATACCTGCTTGATAACGCAGTAAATCACTTAATTTATTAGCACTTAATTGTTCAAGTCTCTCTTTATCAATAACAGAAATACTGGCTGGAATTTCGTTTATTGATGATTGAATGCGAGAAGCGGTAACGATTATTTGTTCTACTTCTGTTGTTTTTTTTACTTTTTTTATCAGGTCATTATCATGTTGAGAATAATCACCTGAAACATTACTGACAGATAGGTTAGGTGATTTTGGTGTTTGCGCCAAAGTGTGTGCTGAGAATAAATTAGCAATAGCTAACGCAACGCTTAATCTTACAGATAAGCGCGAAGGAATAACTTTAAAATTTTTCATGTGTTATATCTTTAACATAAATTAAATAGAGCCATACGTGCCAATTGCCTCTAAAGCAAATTGAACATATGAAATAAATAAATAAAATTAGAGGTTAAAGGGAGGCGCACGACTAAGGTAAGTAACGTTGTGTATCAGTATTACTATAGGTTTAGCAATAGAGATCTGTTCATGCCTTTGGTTTATAAACTCAAGATTGGCGTATTGCTGGGGTAGTATTTTATCAAGTTGATGCAGATGAAAGCATAATGAACAGTTTGTTTTAGCCCCTTCCTCTATATGCTCAATACTATGCACAGAAGCAGCTACAGATAATATTAGCAATATAGCACTGAGCCATATTGCAATATTTTTTCTGTTAGTTACTGAAAAGTACATTTTACTACCAATTAATTGGAAAAATTATATATATTCTATATGGCTTTCATTTTACGCCTGTGATTTATCTAAAATTGAGTACAGTTTGGATAACTTCAACAAGGCTTTTGGATGTTATGTTATAACATTTTAAAATTCAATATAAATATACATATATTATTAACTCGTTTTTTTAATTGTATTTTATTTTTCATCATATTCTTGGTGTTAAAAATAAAGTGATTATATAACAAAACACACAGTTATTTTATTTATTCTATATTTAAAGCAACTTCAAAAACTGAAGCAGGGAAGTACATAATTTAAAAATATCTATTCCAATAATTTTTCTAGGCACTGCTTTTAATTTTGATTAAACTAAAGCTAATCAAAATTAAAAGCGTTTTCTCATGGAAAAACATCAAGAATTACTTATTGCACTAAGAAAAGTGATTAGAGCGATAGATTTGCATTCGAAGCACCTGAGTAAAACTTCAGGATTAACTAGCCCACAATTATTAATTATGCTAGAAATTGAGAAATTTTCTGGTGTGAATTCAAGTCAGGTGGCAAAAAGTGTTAATTTAAGTGCTGCTACTGTGACAAATATTCTTGATCGGTTAGAAAATAAAAGTCTTGTTTTAAGAATACGTAATACACAAGATAAACGAAAAGTAGGCTTATACTTAACAGAAAAGGGCAAAGCGCTTTTGCTAAATGCACCACAAGCGCTACAAGAACATTTTATTGAAAATTTTGCTAACTTGGCCGAATGGGAACAATCTCAATTGCTTTCTTCAATGGAGCGGCTTGCGGATATGATGAATGCTAATGAATTAGATGCAGCACCATTATTAGAACTAAATGCGATGAGCGCCAGCAGTGCCAACATTGCTACTAAAGCCAATGATGACACACCTAAAACCTAACGAAAAAACTTAACGTAGTAAGTGTAAAAAGTGCAAATGCTTGTGGTATTGGTCGATAATATTATTGAGCACTGCCGTTTTTGACCAACCCATAATGTCATAATCTTGCCCACCTTCACCTAAATGAACTTCAGCTCGATAGTAACTTTGTTCATCATCGTCTCCTTCAATGACAAAGTCAGGTTGTGAATGCTTCCGAGCAAATACCCGATAAACAAACTCTTGCTCTTCACCATGATCAACAATTAAGCTCAGCCCTTCTTGATGTGAAACCTTCACATTGATTTGGTTTTCTTCTAGCTCTTTAGCCACTAATTCTAGTGCAGGTGATACGGTTTGATTGATGAATTTATTAACATTCGCTTTATTTGGGAAATCAACAATATTCTTTAATCGCACTTGCCAGCTATCACTACTGTCATTATTTCCATTGCTTGAATGAGGTATTGTTGTTATTAGTTGGCTGTCTTGTTTGAAAGCTTCAACCCTTAATGCCTTTATTAAGCCAACAATAGCGAGTAGTAACACAATAGCAAACGGTAAGGCGCTAGCTATGGTCATGGTTTGTAGTGCATTCAGTCCACCAGCTAATAGCAATGTTGCTGCCACTACACCAATACCGACAGCCCAATAAACACGTTGCCATAACGGGGTATTATTGCTGCCGTGTGAACAAAGCATATCAACTACCATAGCGCCAGAATCGCATGATGTGACAAAAAATATTACAATCATTAGTACGCTAAAAAATGACAATACTGAAGTTAGTGGAAAATTTTCAAGAAAAACAAATAATGCGACTGATGAATCTTGATTTACCATATCACCTAATGCAACAACTCCTTGATTATAAACTAAATCTATAGCACTATTACCAAATACAGTCATCCATAATAACGTAAATACAGTGGGTATCAGCATAACACCTAAAATGAATTCTCTAATTGTGCGACCGCGAGAAATTCGGGCAATAAATATCCCTACAAAAGGAGCCCATGCAAGCCACCAGCCCCAGTAAAATATTGTCCAACCACCTATCCAAGTGGTTTTTTTATAAGCAAACAAATTAAAAGTGTTGTGCACAATGTCAGCCAAATAGTCACCAATATTTTGTAAATACGCTTGTAATAAAAACACAGTTGGACCGAGCACAAAAATTAGCAATAACAAAATAACAGCCAAAATCATGTTTGCTTCAGACAGTCGCCTAACGCCTTTCTCTAATCCTGTCGCAACTGAGATAACTGCGAGTGTCGTTATCCCGCACATTATAATTATTTGATTAGTGGTCGAAACATCAATACCGAATAAATAACCAAAGCCTGCATTAACCTGTGAGGCACCCAACCCCAGTGAAGTGGCTACACCGAAAACCGTACTGACTACCGCAAAAACATCGACTAAATGCCCTGGCCATTGATAAATTTTTTCGCCAATTAAAGGATATAAAGCCGAGCGTAAAGTCAGGGGTAAATTGTGACGATAGCTAAAATAGGCTAATACTAATGCAACAATGGCATATATTGCCCAAGCATGCAGCCCCCAATGAAAAAATGTCATTTTCATTGCTTCTTGAACCGCCTCTACCGTGCCCGTTTCTGCTGTAGGTGGTGATAAATAATGCATCAATGGCTCTGCAACACCAAAGAACATTAAACCAATCCCCATACCTGCAGCAAATAGCATGGAAAGCCAAGTTGTTAATGGATAATCTGGTGTTGAATGATCAGGCCCTAAACGAATATCCCCATAACGAGAGAATCCTAAAAAAATTACAAAAAAGAAAATGAATGCCACGGTAAGGACATAAAACCAACTACCATTGTCAATAATACTTGCCTGAACAAGTGCAAATACTGTTTGCGCTTGCTTTGGTAACGCTACTGTATAAAGTAAAAGCGCAACAATAATAGCTGAGGCACTAACGAATACCTTCTTATTTAATTGACTCTTAACCGATATTGACAATTATTTCTCCTAAATTTAATTTGTGTTGATATTATATCTGCTTAAGTTGTGTTGTAAACAATGGTACATAACATAGACTCAATAAATATTCACTCTCAGTATAGGGCATACTATATCAGCTTTAAAAAACACACCTTTCTTGTTAAGCTATGATAGATAATAAATATAGTTAGAGTTCTAATGATATTTAATCTAAAAATATTTGCTCTAAAGATAATAAAAAATACTAAGGGATAATTAACATGAAACTCACTAAGTTGCATTGTGCTGTATTAACAGCCCTAGCGGCATCGGGCTCTCTCTATGCAGAGGAAGCACCAAAGCAAGACGAATCAAAAGCAAAAATAGAAATTATTGAAGTTACCGCCACTAAACGTTCTGAATCTATTCAAGATGTACCCGTTACCGTTACAGCACTAACGGGCGATAGCTTAGAAAAACTTGGTGTTTCTAATTTTGACCAATATGTAGAATTTTTACCAAACGTAGTTTTTCAGGGCACAGGCCCTGGGCAAAATGAAATATATATTCGTGGTGCAGCAACTACGCAAACCAATATTTCTGTTTCATCAGTTCAAGCATTACAACCTTCCGTTGCCTTTTATTTAGACGAGCAACCCGTATCAATGCAAGGGCGTAATTTAGATATTTATGCTACTGATGTTGAGCGTATAGAGGTTTTACCTGGGCCACAAGGTACGCTTTTTGGTGCTAGCTCTCAATCAGGCACTGTACGTTTAATTACTAATAAACCAAGCCATGATGGTTTTGCCGCAGGTTTTGATACCAGCATTAGCTCTACCAAGGGCGGAGATATGAGCAACTCAGTTGAAGCTTATTTTAATATGCCTTTAACTGATTCTCTTGCGGTACGCGTTGTTGCCTACAATGATCACCAAGGTGGTTGGATAGATAACATATTAAACGTACCGGGTGAAGGCGGCTATATCGGTAGTGCTGTTGTCATTGATAGAATTTCTGCTGATTGGGGTAAGCTAGCGAACCCTGAAACTACACCTATTACCACGCCAAGAAATGATGCTTTAGTAGAAAACAACTTTAACACTGCAAATTATGCCGGTGCACGTTTTGGCTTGTCCTATATCATTAATGATGAGTGGAACCTTTTAGTTCAACATACCCAGCAATCGTTAGATACTGAAGGTGTGTTTTCTTATGATCCAAACCTTGAAGGAGAGTCATCAACAAATCGTTTTATACCAGAAAACAACAATGATGATTTTGGCTTAACTACTTGGACATTAGCAGGCCGTCTTGAACATCTCGATATCGTTTATACTGGTGGTTACCTTGATAGAGACATCAATTCAACCATTGACTACACTGGTTATACGAATGGAGGTTTATTTTCTTCTTATTATGTTTGTAATTATGCCGCTGCCGCTGATATACAGGAATGTCTTGATCCTACTAAATTTTATAAAGAAGAAACTAATAGCTCTCGTATTACCCACGAACTTCGTGTAAACACTTCGGCTGATAATTACTGGCGTGTAACTGCTGGTATTTTTTATGATTCTCAAGAATTATCAACGGTTGGCCGATTTAAAATAGCTAATACAGAGCTTTTTCCTGATTTAGAAAGAACGTTGGCAGGCGATGAAGGTATTAACAGTGATGGTGGCCCTTTTTCTTCTGAAGTAAGTTTCGTTAATGATGTTACTCACACCATTGACCAAATTGCCGTATTTGGTCAATTAGAGTTTGATATAACTGACACAGTCACTGCAAGTTTTGGTGCCCGTTGGTATCAAATTGATGACATTTACAAAGGAGCTACTACAACCGCTGACGTTAGTGGAAGATTACGGGCATTTGGTGATGGCAGCGATGAAGCCTTAACTGAATTTTTTGGTGAGGAAGAAGCTGCAGAAATTCAAGCCGCCATTGCCAGTGGTCAATTAGAAACTAGCTTACTTGATAGTGATGGTACGCTAACGGTAGATGACACTATTATTAAAGCATCACTTGATTGGAAAGTGTCAGACGATGTAATGTTATTTGCTTCATACTCAGAAGGCTTCAGGCCGCCTGTTACTAATAGAGTTGGTGGTGGTTTAGCTACAAGTCAAGAAGGTGCCTTTGAAGGTTTCCGCATTCCAGTGTACTCAACTACGGATAGTTTAGATAACGTAGAAATTGGTTTTAAATCAACGTTATTTGATCAAGCATTACGTTTTAATGCCACTGCCTATTATTCAAAAATATCTGATCTACAAACATCACGATATGACCCTACAAATATCAGTTTCTTAGTATTTACTGACAATGTTGGTGAAGCAGAAATTAAAGGTATTGATGGTGACTTTTCCTGGGTAGCAACGGATAACTTGATAATATCAGGTGCTTTTAGTTTTATTGATACCGAGCTAACGTCAGTTAATGAGCAGCTTGATGGTATTGCACCAACAGTCGGAAGTCGATTACCTTATTCAGCCGAGTTTTCAGGTAATCTACAGGCCCAATATTTCTATCATATTGCAAAAGATATGACAGGTTATATCAACGGCTCTGTAAGTTATACCGGAGAAAGACTAGCAGGTATGACAATGGATGCTTATATGATAGAAGATGCCACAAATTTAATTTATGGCACAGGCTCAGGTTTAAGTATTCAAAAAGAAGCTGATATTTATTCAGGTGTAAACTATCAAGACAGTAACGGGCAAACATTCGCTGGTGGCCGTTATGTTCAAGATAGCTACGTTCTGGCAAATTTAAGTTTTGGTGTGACCAACGACGAATGGAAAGCGGAGCTTTTCATAGACAACGTAACAAATGAAAGTGCAATATTATATATTGACACTCAACAGTATACGCCAAAAGTGGTTTCCAACAGACCTCGTACAATTGGTTTTAGATTTTCGTATGACTTTTATTAAGCTCTAGTCAAAAATCAACATTTAAAAATGCTCAATAAAGCCGTTTGATGTTTGTATCAAGCGGCTTTTTATTGATACAGTATTTCAGTGTGTAAAATAAAAATAAGTTGCTAATCTTCTTTGGAGTTAAGTCATTGAGCAAAACATCTCTTCCATCAATTGAAAACCAATTAAAATCAATTCAACAATTGATTCAATCAGCAGAATTCAATGGCGCTATTAAACAAGGAAAAAAATTACTTGAACAAGTTTCTGACAAGCAACATCAGATTGAATTATGGTATTTAATTGCCGTTGCCCAACGTTACGCCAAAGATTTTTCTGAGGCATTAATCAGTGTTAACGAATTGCTTAAACATGACGAAAACCACAGCCGAGCAAATCAAGAGCAAGGCTATATTAATTTAGCATTGCATCAACCAGTTCAGGCTAAAATATCATTTGAAAAAGCGGTAAAACTCAATCCAAGCCTAGTTGCCAGTTGGCAAGAGCTAATTCAAATTTATAGCGAAGCAAAACAGCCTGAAAATGTGCAAAAAGCAGCAAATCACTTGGCAAAACTAAAAAAATTGCCGCAAGCCTTACTTGCCGTGACTGAGTTAATGCATGAAGGGAAATTATTAAAAGCAGAGCAAATTTGCCGACATTTTTTGCAGAATAATAAGCGCCATGTAGACGGTATGTGTTTGCTTGCTGAAATAGGTATTGAGCTAAAAGTTTATGACGATGCTGAATTCTTACTTGCCAGCGCACTTGAATTAGAACCTAGTCATATTTATGCTCGCTCTCAATACCTCAATCTACTTATTCGTTTAGGTAAATATAAAGCTGCAGAACAGCAAGTTGAAAAACTGTTATGTAAACAACCAGACAATCTTAGCTTCAAAGTAGCTAAAGCCAATGTGTTGACGGGTTTAGGGGAGGTAGAACAAGCCATTACCCTATTTGAGCAAGCCATAGCACAAGATCAAAGTGTAGCTGGCTTTCATTTGCAGTTAGGACATGCACTTAAAGCTAAAGGTGATATTACTAAAGCGGTTACCGCTTACCAGAAAGCGTACCAGTTAAACCCAAGTTATGGTGATGCATTTTGGAGTTTAGCTAACACTAAAACCTATCGCTTTAGCAATGAAGAAATAGCGCAAATGCAAGCAGAACAAGCAAATGAAAACTTAGCATTAACTGATAAAGTTCAGTTGTATTTTGCTACAGGCAAAGCTTTTGAAGACCGAAAAGAATACGATCAAGCCTTTCAAGCTTACAAACAAGGAAATGCATTGCAGCATGCTCATAATGGATTTGACATAAAAAGAATTGATCAACAGGTAGAAGAGCAAATAAAATATTGTACTGCTGAATTATTTGAAAACCGTGGACATTTAGGGCTCAACTCGCCTGATCCTATCTTTATTGTCGGTTTACCGCGTGCGGGTTCTACTTTACTTGAGCAAATACTTGCCTCGCACAGTCAAGTTGATGGCACCATGGAGCTGCATAATATTTTAGGTTTGGCTGCTCGGTTACAAGGGCGTAGTCAAAATAAAAGTAGCAATCAAAACAATATTCAAAGTAATAAAGAAAACCAATATCCTAAAAATTTAGGTGAAATTAATCAAGATTTCTTTAAACGCTTTGGCCAACAGTTTATTGATGAAACGCGTGTATATAGAGAACAAGCGCCATTATTTATTGATAAAATGCCCAATAATTTTATGCATATCGGCTTAATACGTTTAATACTGCCCAGTGCCAAAATTATTGATGCAAGGCGTTCCCCAATGGCTTGCTGCTTTAGCGGTTTCAAGCAGTTATTTGCCGAAGGGCAAGACTTTAGCTACAACCTTGAAGATATAAGTCGTTATTACCAAGCTTACTTAAAATTAATGGCACATTGGGATAACGTATTACCTGGTTTTGTGTTAACTGTGAACCATGAAGATGTTGTTGAAGATTTAGAAACGCAGGTGCGAAGAATACTCGACTTCTGTGGTTTAGAATATGAGCCAGCATGTCTTGATTTTCATAAAACTAAACGGAATATTAAAACACCCAGCTCTGAACAAGTTCGCCAACCTATCTACAAAAGTGCCACAGAACAGTGGCGACATTTTGAACAACATTTAGCACCATTAAAAAAGCTTTTAATATAGAGCAGGGTAGAGTTAGTGAAATTGGTATTAATAAAACGTTAAATAACACTTTTATTATTGGCTGCGCTCACTGATTGTAACTTTTTGTTTCAAAAGTACATTTTATCGCAAAATAAATGTAACTGAACTGATCCTGTGTGGGCTTTTATATGTTTTTACCTATAATAACTCTACTATGTAAATTTTCTATTATTGGGATGGGATAATGAATTTAACCCGAGCTGCTTTAAAAAATCCAGCTGCTATTATTGTCATTATTGCTTTGGTAATGGTATTTGGATTAATGAGTGTTTTCAAATTACCTATTCAATTAACCCCTGATATTGAACAACCACAAATTAATATTTCTACAGGTTGGCCAAGTGCTGCACCTTCTGAAATGGAATCGGTGATTATAGAGCCAATTGAAAATGTAGTGAAGAATACTCAAGGTGTGACTAAGGTTAGTACAGATATTAGGCGCGGTTTTGGTAACATAACACTAACATTTGATGTGGGTGCTGATATGCAAAAAGCTATGCTTGATGTGATTAATAATCTTAATCAAGCACCGCCAATACCACTTGATGCCATGGACCCTATTGTATCTGCTGGTGGTGGTCGAGGAGGTCCTAACACGGCGTCTTTAATGATAAAAACCCTACCCAATAACCCAACTCAAGATTTAGGTAAATATCAAAAACTCATAGAAGATGTGGTTCGCCCTAGGTTTTCTCGTATTCAGGGAATGGGCCAGGTGAATTTACAAAGTCACCGCCCTAGAGAGTTAAGAATAACTTTTGATCCGTTGCGTACTGCTTCATTAGGCTTATCACTTTCAAGTATCAGTTCTACTATTGCACGAGCAAGTGATGTTTCTGCAGGGGTTGCAAATGTTGGTAGACGACAATATACCGTTCGTTTCTCAGGACAATATGATGTGACTAACTTAACTGAAATGATTATTGGCTACAGTGGTGAAAGGCCTATTTATTTAAAAGATATTGCGACAGTTGAAAATACCCTTGTAGATCGTTTTGGCTTTAATATGAGAAATGGGCAGCCTTCTTACTATTTTACCTTAAAGCGTCAAAACGATGCTAATACAGTGGCACTTTTAGATGAAATAAATGTTGCAGTTAAAGAACTTAATGAAGGGCCAATGAAAGAAGCAGGCTTGGTTATTGATCTAAGTTTTGACTCCTCAGTACATATTCGTAATGCATTGAAATTGGTACAAAATAACCTTGGATTAGGTATTGTACTCGCCTTAATCATTCTTTGGTTATTTTTACGTGGCTGGAGAAATATTTTAATTATTGCGGTGACCATTCCTATTTCTTTAATGGTTGCTTTTGTTGCGTTAAGTGTTTTTGATCGTAGCTTAAATGTTATTTCTTTAGCGGGGTTAGCCTTTTCTGTTGGCCTAGTCTTAGATGCCGCCATCATAGTACAAGAAAATATAGTACGGCTGCGCGGATTAGGAATGAAGGGAAATAAAGCGGTCATGCGTGGTGCTTTACAAGTTACTGGAGCACTGTTCGCATCAACAGCAACCAGTGTTGCAATATTTTTACCTATTTTATTTATGGCAGGTATTGAAGGTCAGTTATTTTCTGACTTAGCGTTAACGCTTTCGATTGCGGTTATTGCTTCACTCGTTACGGCAATTACTATTTTACCTATAGCGAGCCAATATTGGCTTAAATCCCAAATTGATGATGATCCTTTTGCACATTATTGGGAAAAACTAACTCGTTTAGTTATGTGTTTAACCAATACGCACATTAAACGACTTAGTTTTATTACCTTTTTATTAGGGGGCTCTATTTTAGTTATCGTTTTACTGATGCCTAAAACAGATTTTATGCCACGAGCGCCAATTGATGGCTTCTTTTTTAGCTTGAATATGCCGCCAGGTGGTAACGTTGAATTTATTGAAAAAGAAATGGCATCGCTGGTTAAAGAGCGATTAGCCCCTTATCTTTCTGGTGAAAAGTCTCCAAAAATAAAGAGTTATAACTTTTACTCTTTTGGAGCAGGAGCCACGGGGGGATTTATTTATTCAGCAGATCCAACACGCGTTGAAGAGTTGATGAAAGTTATTCGAACTGAAGTGTTAGGAGGGCTGCCAGATACTCAAGCGTTTTTATTTAGAGGGTCAATGATCAATGTATCAGGTGGTGGCAATGGTAGAACTGTTGAACTTAATGTACAAGGGCCTGATATTGAAAGCTTAATGTTAGTGGCTAAAGTAGGTATTGATGCCATTAATGAAACGATGGACGGCACAACAGCCTTTCCAAATCCAGGGTTAAGTTTATCTGAGCCAGAACTAAAGCTGACCCCTAATGATCAACGAATTACGCAAGCAGGGTTAACTCGTCGTGATGTTGCTAATGCTATTCGTGCTTATACTAGTGGTTTATTTATTGGCGAGTATTTTGATGGTAACGACAGAGTTAATGTTATTTTGCGGGGCGAACAATGGAAAACACCTGATGAGTTAGCCGCATTACCCATTTATTCGCCTTTAGCGGGTATTCAAACGATAGGTGAATTAACTTCTCTTTCAAGAACTGCGGGGCCAACAAGTTTACGACGTGTTGATGGTAAAAGAACCATAAGTATTCAAATATCTCCACCCGCAACAATATCGTTAGAAGAAGCATTAGTTACTATAAATGAAAAAGTTATCCCTAAAATGAAAGAACAGCTGCCAGTTGAAGCTTCTATTCAATTAAGCGGTAACGCAAATAAAATGGCCGCAGCCATTAACGATATGCTTAAAAACTTCATTTTAGCATTGGTTATCCTTTTTTTATTAATGACAGCATTATTTAAATCGCCTAAAGATAGCCTATTAGTGTTACTTGTTATGCCATTAGCTGTTGCTGGTGGTGTTGTTGGATTAAATTTATTAAATTTGGTGGTTTACCAATCTTTAGACTTATTGACCATGATTGGCTTTATTATTTTGCTTGGTTTAGTGGTAAATAATGCCATTTTAATTGTTGATCAAACTAGGCAAGCTGAAAAAGAAGGCCTGTCAAGAAAACGGGCAGTAGCTCAAGCTATCCGTATTCGTGCAAGACCAGTATATATGAGCACGCTAACAAGCTTATTTGGTATGTTGCCTTTAATGGTTATGCCAGGCGTTGGCAGTGAAATATACCGAGGACTTGCTACGGTTATTGTTGGTGGTATGTTTATTAGCGCTATTTTTACCTTAGTATTATTTCCAAGCTTATTAAGGCTTGGTGAAAAATCATCATTACAACCCCAAGTTAGTTAAAATTTAACGAGGAGAAACAAATGTTAAAAATATCTATATTAAATAAAATAATGTTAAGAAAAGTCATTTTAAAAATAATAATGACTTCAATGGGTTGTATGTTATTTGTCAGTCATTTATCTCACACGGCTGAGGCACCGACAAGCCCTGTAGAAATAGATACGGTGACGGAAGTTTCTCTTGCTGCAACCGCCGATTTAATGGGTACTTTGCATAGTCGATCTTATGTAAATATTACCGCAGGTGTTAGTGGGCGATTAGAATGGCTGCAAGAACCAGGTGTTATGGTTGTACAAGGTGATGTGCTAGCTAAAATGGATTTGTTGCCTTTACAGTTAAAACAGGCAGAGCAAAAAGCACAAATAAAGCGAGCTAATATTAGCTCACGCTATTTTAATAATGAATTACAACGGTTACAAAAATTAAAACTAACGAATTCAACGTCACAGTTTCAATTAGATCAAACAAAATCTCAATACGAATTGGCGCAAGCTGATATTGAAATAGCCAATTTAAAATTACAGCAAATTGAAGACGAGTTACGAAGAGCTACCGTAAAAGCACCGTTTGATGGTGTTGTAACTGAACGAATTGTCCGTGCAGGAACGGATATAAACCGTAGTGATATATTATTAAAGTTACTTGATACTGAGCACTTAGAAGTGCGTTTGTATATACCTGTTAAATATTTAGCTTATGTTCATAAAGGGCTTGAACTGAATTTACAAGCTATAGGACAAACAATATCAACTAAAGTGACGTCAGTGATCCCTAGTACAGACCCTCTTTCACAAACATTTGAGGTGAGAATACAGATACCTGAACATATGAATGAATTTTGGACGGCAGGACAATTAGTTAAAGTTAGCGTACCCATTCAGAATGCACATCCTAGTTTAACTGTTCATCGAGATGCTTTAATTTTACGTAAAGACGGTATCTTTGTTGTAAAGGTTGACGGAGAAAGCAAAGCACATCGTTTGCTTGTAAAGGTAGGAAAAGGAACAATAGATAGAGTAAGCATTCAAGGTGACTTACAAAATGGCGATAAAATTGCAATTCGTGGTGCCGAAAGGCTGAAAGAAGGGCAACGTGTTATTGTTCAGTAATAAGCCTTTTATTAAACCGAGCTGAGGTTATTTAATGTCATTGATAATGTTTCTATAGTCCGTAATATAAGGGTAGTCTTTAAGGTGAGCTTCACTTAACGTTGGAAGCTTAGAGTCTGGGTTTGCTACAGAAAGTAAATGCTTTATGCCAAACTTTTTAGCACTGTCTAAAATGGTCAGGCTATCATCAACAAATAATGTTGTTTCATTATCAAATTTTAAGTCGGCTTGTAGTTTTTGCCACAACGCTTGAGACTCTTTTGTAATGCCATAGTTATGGGTCGAAATTAATAAATCAATATGCTTATCTAGCTCAGTTCTTTCAACTTTTAATGATAAACTGTCTGGGTGTGCGTTGGTCACTAACACCACTTTTTTATTTGCTTGTTTAAGCGCGTCTAAAAACGGCAAAGTATCAGGGCGTAAAGCAATCTTATGTTGTATTTCTTTTTTCAATTCAACAATGGGTAAATCAAGTTTGTCGGTCCAATAATCTAAGCAATACCATTCAATTTTTCCTGACACTTTACTTGTTTCAATATTCAAATAATCTTGCGCTTCTTCTAATGACATATTGTGCGCTTTTGCATATTTTGACGGAATATGGGTTTGCCAAAAATAATTATCAAAATGTAAGTCTAGTAATGTTCCGTCCATGTCGAGTATAACGAAGTTGATTTTTTCCCAATTAAGCATTTAGAGGTTCCATAATTGATGTTTATCGTGTCATTATAGCGTTATGTAGAATGAAATGTGCAAGATTAACTCATGACAGGGAAAAATCAATTACCGAAAATCAATGGCCAAAAGCAAGTGGCTAAAAGTCGTTTGTTTGCGATTGAGCAGCTTGAATTAACTTTTAGTAATGGTGAAGAGCGTCAGTATGAGCGCATGATTGGCACTGGAAATGGTGCTGTAATGATAGTGCCAATGCTTAATCCTGACACACTGTTGTTAGTAAGAGAGTATTGTGCAGGCACTCACAGTTACGAATTAGGTTTTCCTAAAGGATTAATTGATTCGGGTGAAACTCCAGAACAAGCAGCTAATAGAGAGTTGCAAGAAGAAATTGGTTATGGCAGTAAGCATTTGCAACACCTTTCCCAGGTCATGATGGCCCCTGCTTTTTTTAATGCAAAAATGGATATTTTCATTGCAAGTAATTTATACCCATCAACACTAGAAGGTGATGAGCCTGAGCCTTTAGAAGTCGTTTTCTGGCCTGTTAAAGAGTATAAAACGTTGCTGCAACAGCCTGATTTTCAAGAGGCGCGCAGTATTGCCGCGTTAATGTTGTTAATTGATTACCTTTCACCAAGCAAGTTAGCCAATCAAAGCGGAGTATCAGCAGTATGAGTGATGAAAAGTTATTAAATATTGCTTTAAACAGCGCGAAAAAAGCAGGTGTTGAGGTAATGAAATATTACCGTGATAAAAGCTTTACTGCTGTATTAAAAGAAGATGAAAGCCCAGTAACCAGTGCTGATATTGCTGCGAATGATATTTTGATGGACTGCTTACAAACGCTTACCCCTAATATTCCTATTATTTCTGAAGAGGTTGGCGCACTACCTTTAGCACAACGTAAGAATTGGGAAAGATATTGGTTGCTTGATCCTATTGATGGAACAGGGGAGTTTATGATTGGTAGTGGCGATTTTGCGGTAAATATAGCCTTAATCGAAAATGGTTGGCCAAGTATTGGTGTTATTCATGCGCCTGATCATCACTTAACCTATTATGCGCAAAATAATTTAGGCGCATTTAAAGAGTGTAATACTCAAAAAAATAACAGTAGTCATCAAATTCACGTTGCGACTTATCAAGAGCCGCGTAATATTAAAATAGCAATTAGTAAGCGTCAACGCACGGAATTAATGGAACAGTATTTGAATAAAGACTTTGAATTTGACCATGTTGCTTTAGGTAGTTGTTCATTAAAAAATTGTTTAATTGCCGAAGGTGAGGCTGATTGTTATTTACGTATTGGTGTTACAGGTGAGTGGGATACTGGTGCTAGCCAATGTATTTTAGAGCAAGCAGGCGGCACTATTATAGACAGTGAATTTAACCCGCTTTCTTACAATAAAAGAGAAAGTCTACTGAATCCTGATTTTCTCAGTTTAGGTAATCAAAATATCCCTTGGGAAAAAGTGATTAAAGCGCATAGAAAAGTTTATTAAACTATGTTTTTATACGCTTTAATTAGCCTTCGATAAGTTCAATGCCAATAACAGGGTTATCCAAATATTAACCCTGTTGTTCATCTGAGTTATTAAAGTGCTCTTTTGGCAAAATATTAACACTTTCATGTAATTCAGAATAAACTAATACAGCACTGCCTTGCTTTAATTGTAATTTTACCTGTGCAATCTTGTCTGCTTTTGTCGTATCAACAGTGCCATAATCTGTGCCTTCACGTAGAATAAAGTCTTCAATAATAGCAGTTAAAGTGTCTTGGTTAAGTTGTTCTAATGGAATAATCATTTATTATTTTTGGCGTTAATTGATATGTGGTCACTTAAAAAGTCAGGTACTCTTTGTTCTAGCCAATATTGTGGTTTGAATGGATTATTACCATAAATAAAACCAACATGACCGCCATGGCTAGATACTTCAAAAGTTAAGTGCTCGGGTAATTTTTGTTGTGGTAAAGAAAACTGATGATTAAGAAAAGGATCGTCGGCAGCGTGTATAAATAAGCAGGGTTGCTTTATTTTTTCCATTACCTGATTGCCGCTTGATTGTTGGTAATAATCTTGCGCACTAGCAAAGCCATTGAGCGGTGCTGTGACTTGTTCATCAAACTCATAAAGTGTTTTTATGGTGTCTAATTGTTCTGCTTTTATGTTATTGATAATTTTAGTAGAAATTTTTTGTAATGCGCTATCTTTTAGCATTTGTAATAAATATTTTTGGTAAACCCGAGAGAGCCCTTGGTTAATACGAGCGCTACAACTGGCTAAATCTAATGGTGCGCAAATGATAGCTGCTGAACAATAAGGGTTATTAGGAACTTGAGCTAAATAACGAGTGAGTACGTTACCACCTAATGAAAAACCAATTACTGAAAAAGCACACTGCTGATAACGAGCAATAAGTTGTTCGGTTAAATAGCTTATATCTCTGATGTCACCTGAATGGTAAGAGCTAGCTTGCCTATTGGGCCTGCCGCTACAGCCACGAAAATGCATTAAAACTGCGATCCAACCACGTTTTTTAATGGCATTTAACATGCCCTTAGCATAATGACTATCTTTAGAGCCTTCTAAGCCATGCAATATAACAACAATAGGGCGAGTATTATTTTTTTTAGGCTGCTCAGTCCAAGCTAAATCAATAAAATCACCGTCAGGTAATTCTAAGGTTTCAGTACTAGTAACAAGTGTTTGTTTACGACGAAATAACTTAGCTGCTAAGGTTTGAAGGTGGGCGTTAGTGAGCCACCAGGCAGGTTTAAACTTACTTCTTGAATACATTATGTCGCACATTACGGAAAAATTCATTGTAAGACATAGCACAATATTACGCTATCAATAATATGTGACAGTACTTTAATAATATATGATAGCGTTTCAGTAAATTACTTAGAATCATCCTTAATATGTTTAAGGAAATAATAAACATAATAAACACAAATACCTAACATAATAACCAAGCCGCCAAAAGAATACATAACAACGGGATCATTAAATAACATAGTAAAAAAATCCATAACCAACTCCTTATATTTTTTCTGTCATTAGTATAAAAAATATATTACTAGCAGACAATGATTTAGATCAATAGATAGTGTCTTTTTCTGCCATTTTAGCGTTAAATTTTTCTTGCTCTATAATGTTATTATAAATCCTATTCGCTTCTTTTATTGCGGTATCTATTTTTGCTTTAGATAATGATTGTTCATCGAGTAAGCGACTTTTATTCGCGTTAGGGTAACCATTCCATGACGCAATAGTATTCCAAATAAGTGACATTTCGGTGCTTTTGTCCACCCCTTTGCCTTCACTGTAAAGCAGTGCTAGGTTGTATTGCGCTAAGGCATAGTTTTGATTCGCAGCATTTTGATACCACCGAGAAGCTTTGAAATTATCTTGCTCAATACCTGTACCATTGGCAAACATAACGGCTAAATTGTATTGGGCGCTTGCTAAGCCTTTTTTAGCTGCTTTATGGGTTAATTCGTATGCTTTTTTCAAGTTTTGTTTAACTAATTTTCCTTCACTATAAATTAGTGCAAGCTCAAACTGGGCATCAGAATAATTTTGTTTAGCGGCTAATTCAAATAATGCTAACGCTTTTATGCCATCTTTAGGTACGCCATAACCGTGTTGATAAACAACGCCCATTTGATACTGGGCTGGTGCATAGCCTTCTGCAACCAAAGGGCGAAATTGCTCAATAGCAGCATGAAATTCGCCACGATTTAACTCGTAAATACCGCGTTCAAGATCATTACCTTGGCTTAGGCTAGAAAAACTGCTTAGTAGTAAAAAAATCAATGTACCTATAATAGTCCGCATAATTTTTCTCTTTTAAAATTACTGTTATTACACTGTAATAAGTGTAGATCAATTTTTCTAAATTGAAGTCATTATTTCTTCAATTTGTTCAGCTATTTCTAGCCAAAGCATTTCAGTTTCTTCTATTTCGTTTTTTAAGCTAGCTTGTAGTTTTAATTGGGCTGTTAGTTCACTTTTACGTTCAGCTTGATAAATATCACTGTCACTCAGTAAATTTTCAACGTCTTCTAATTCAGCTTGCCATTGTTGAATTTTTTTCTCTAATTTGTCGGCTTCTTTACGTAAAGGTGTAGATTTTTTACGTAATTCAGCTTGTCGTTGGCGCAATTGTTTTTTGTCCATGCCTTTATCGGTAACATTGTTTTCATTCTTGTTACTTGCAATGCTTTGTTTTTTATCATCATTAAGCCATTGCTGATAATCATCAATATCACCACTAAAATCACTTACCTGACCATTAGCAACGAGGTAGAACTCATCAACACAAGACTCAAGTAAAAACCTGTCATGGGCTATTAAAATAATAGCACCGCCAAAATTTTGTAAAGCCATCACTAAGGCTTGTCGCATTTCTAAATCTAAATGGTTGGTTGGTTCATCAAGCAGCAATAATTGTGGCTTTTCTAATACAATAAGCGCTAACACCAAGCGTGCCTTTTCACCACCAGACATATTAACAACGGCTTCTAATGCTTGATCGCCACTAAAGCCAAACTTCCCTAAAAAGCTTCGGGCTTGTGGTTCACCTAATGTAGGTTTAGCACGAATAATATGATCAACAGGGCTTGAGCTAGCGTGTAATTGCTCTAATTGATGTTGAGAAAAATAGCCGGTTTTAAGTTCTTGAGCACAATACCTATCACCATTAAGTAATGTTATTTCTCCAGCAAGTGATTTGATTAACGTTGATTTACCTGCACCATTACGACCTAATAAACCAATACGGCTACCAGGAACTAGCGTTAAGC
>JADGDH010000227.1 GCA_016745015.1 Colwellia sp. | reverse complement strand
ACAGAATAAATTATTTTGGTGTTTGTAGATCGGCACGAGTGGAACGAGGCCCGACAATTTGTCGAGAATAGTGCGTCGAGGCAAGCATCGACCTACAGAATAAATTATTTTGGTGTTTGTAGATCGGCACGAGTGGAACGAGGCCCGACAATTTGTCGAGAATAGTGCGTCGAGGCAAGCATCGACCTACAGATAAAATCTAAGTGATTTCAACAGAATTAGTAGTTCTGCATTTCAAAAAGTCGTGAATTCGTGTAAGTGGATTATCAGTTGATAATTGCTGTAAAGTAAGCTCATTTAACTGCTGATGAACACTTTCCATAAAGCGATGAAAGTGAATACATTTTTTATGTTTGAGTGGAATGTTTTGATAAAACAAATTCATCAGCATTGTTTTTCCACGCCCTACCCGACCATAAAAATAAATCCCTTTTATTCTGGGTTTGCTTTTCTTAGGTAATAAGCTAGGTAATAAGTTAAGTAATAGCTTTGGCAATAACGTTGCTAAGCGCTTGCTTGAAGCTAAAAAATTGTTTGGGGAGTTTTTTTGATTGTTTGTATTACTTGCAAGAACTAGCTGTTTTGACAACTTGTCTAAAGCGACGATAGCGGCATGTTGTGCTTTGTCTTCACAAAGCACTTGTTGTTCTTGTAATTATTGATATTGTTTGAGCAAAATATGAAAACAGCTATTGTTATACTGTTAAATGGCGTACTTTATAAGTGCGTCCTTTCATTTTACCTGTTGATAATTTTCTTAATGCTATTTTTAACACTTTTTTATTTACAGCCACATACGCCTTAATATCTAACACGTTGATTTTACCAACATCTTTACCGTTAATTTCTGAACCCGTATTTTTGGACGTTAAAGCGCCCAAAATATCACCAGGACGAACCTTTTGCTTTTTACCACCATCAATTTGAATGGTAGACATTTTAGCTTGTGGCCTAATATTATTTAACACATCAGCCGATGGTAATAACTCTGGTTTGATCACCTGATCAAGCGTATCTTCAATTAAACCAACTTTATAACTTTCTTTATCACTAAATAAAGAAACAGCTTTGCCTTTTGCACCTGCTCGCCCAGTTCGACCAATACGATGAATATGCACTTCGCTGTCGTGAGCAATATTGTAATTAACGACTAAATCCAGCGAGTCAATATCTAATCCACGAGCAGCAACATCGGTAGCAACCAAAATAGATGCACTTTTATTAGCAAAGCGTAATAACGTTTGATCTCTATCTCTTTGTTCTAAGTCGCCATGCAAAGCTAAAACGCTAAAGCCATCATCATGCAAGTTATTACAAACTGCCTGAGTTTCTTTTTTTGTATTGCAAAAAATAACGGTTGATTCAACTGGGTTAGCAAGCAGCAATAAACGCAGTGCTTCAAACCTTTCAATATCATTTTCAACATGAAAAAATTGTTGACTAATATTAAGTTTATCTTCACTCGCGCTAATTTTAACGATGACAGGATCTGTCATAATACTTTCGCTAATTTCTTGGATTTGTTTTGGGAAAGTAGCACTAAACAATAGAGTTTGGCGATCTAGCGGTGTTCTCTCAATGATATTATCAAGGGCTGCTTCAAAGCCCATTTCTAACATGCGATCCGCTTCATCAAGTACAAGTAAGTTTAAATCATCTAACTTCAACGTTCCTTTTATAACATGCTCTTCAATTCTTCCTGGTGTGCCCACAATAATATGTGCGCCATGCTCTAATGAACCAATTTGAGGGCCAAATGGGGTTCCACCACACAAGGTCAATACTTTAATATTGTGTACAGCACGGGCAAGTTTACGAATTTCTGTAGCAACTTGATCCGCCAATTCACGTGTTGGACATAATATCATTGACTGAATACGAAACCGTTTTACTTGTAGCTTTTCTAACAAAGCTAAGCCAAAGGCCGCTGTTTTACCTGAACCTGTTTTAGCTTGAGCAATAACATCTTTACCAACCAACATTTCAGGTAAACTTTGCGCTTGAATAGGCGTCATTTCTTTATACCCAAGTGTAGATAAGTTTTTCAATAAATCTTTATGTAGGTTTAGTGAAGAAAAAGCTAATGGACTTTTGCCATTATTAGTTGGAGTGCTCAAGGTGGGTGCCTCTATATTGTATAAGTTAGGGTATAAAAAACTTTCAAGGAAAAGTGAATTCGCGCATAATAACAGCAAACCTCCTTTTCAGCTATTTAAGACGATAGAATAAATAATGAATCGTAAAAAGAAAATTAACGACATACTTAAAAAGAAGCAAAAAAAAGCAAATGCTAAGTTACATACAAGTAATAAACCTCGCTACATATCTAAAGCAGAGCGAGAAAAACTAGCATTAGCAGAGCAAGAATCAAAAGATATTCAAGAAAGTTAACTTATTTATTGTTAACTCCCTTTATTCTGCTTCTAAAACCACTTAGCTTTTAAGTTAATTTTCTAATTGCTCACCTTTTACTTTTTCGCGCATACGTTGCACTATCATATAGAAATATGGTACTAACAAAGTACCAAATATAGTTGCGGCTAACATACCAGCAAGCACGGTAATACCTAATGAAACACGGCTACCAGCGCCAGCCCCTGTAGCAAAGACTAAAGGCAATACACCTAATATAAAAGAGAGTGCTGTCATGAGTACTGCTCGAAAACGCATTTTAGCCGCATTCAGTGCGGCATTAAAAATAGTTTCACCCGCTGCACGCTGCTCCATAGCAAATTCAACAATTAAAATAGCGGTTTTAGTTGATAAACCAATTAATAATACTAA
>JADGDH010000091.1:10809-12283 GCA_016745015.1 Colwellia sp. | reverse complement strand
ATTCCTCGTTTTGATTATGACAAAGCAATAACGTCTCTCACCAATGAACCACCATCATGGCCAGAGCCAACACATGGTATAAGTGAATTACGCATTGCTATTCGTTATCAGCCCCAAAAGTCATTATTAAAGTATACCGCCGATATGGCTACGTTAACTCTTGATATAACTGATTATCCCGGTGAGTGGTTGCTTGATTTACCCATGCTTAAACAAACCTACGAGCAATGGTCTGAACAAACTCAAGCGCTATTAACAACATCGCCTCGTGATGAATTATCGAAGGATTTTTTAGCTAAAGTCGCGAGTATAGATCCCTTTGCTGTTGCTGATGAAGAATTATTGGCAGAACTAGCCAAAGAATACACTGAGCTACTGCATACTTTTCGTTATAAATTAGGCCTTAGTGTTATTCAACCAGGGCGATTTATTTTGCCTGCTGAATTAGCAGGAGCACCTATTTTAGAGTTCTTTCCTTATCCAAATTTAACTGATATTGATGGCAATGATTATCAAAATGCCAGTGATGAGTGTTTTATTGGCATGTTAAGAGCACGTTTTCTTGAATATAAAGAAGAAGTGGTAAAAAAATTCTATCAGCAGCATTTTTTACGATTTGACCGACAAATTGTTTTAGCTGACTGCTTAACGCCACTTAATGCTTGTTCAGAAAATAGCGGGCCAGAAAGTTTTGCTGATTTACAACTGGCTATTGATATGATTTTAGAAAGTTACAGTTATGGTAAATCAGGTTTGTTTTCTCGTTTGTTTTCACCAAAAATTGATAAGTTACTTTTTGCGGCAACAAAAGCTGATCATGTAACTAGTGAGCAACATGCGCCTATGGTATCGTTGTTAAATCAATTGATTTATCAAAGTAAACATAATATTAACTTTGAAGCGATTGAAATGAAAACCCTTGCTATAGCTGCAGTGAAAAGTACAACCTCGGGTAAAAGTTTGTATAACGGACAACAAGTTTCTGTTATTCAAGGTCATGCGGCAAAAAGTACTTTAAAAGGCTCTTTAGGAAGTGATAAAGATACAATAGAGAAAATCACCTTATTCCCTGGCTCTGTTCCTGAAAAGCTACCTAAAAAAGAATTTTGGCAAGACAGTGCCTTTAACTTTATAAACTTTTCACCCGTAAGTGGTATGACAAAACATCAATCTTTGCCTCATATTCGCATGGATCAAGTATTACAATTTTTGTTGGCAGATAAAATGATATGACCCAAAGCAATAACAAAACAGATAACAAAGCAGATAACGCAGTACATCAACAGCAAATTTTATTTTCTGAAAATGAATTGTTAAACCAGCAATTCTCTCAAACGCTTAAAGAAAGTGAAGATGGTAAGCAGGTAATTTTTGATAATCAAGATTACTTACCCATAGATGAAGCAATAGAACTGCCATCAGTATTGAATGAGCAAACAGCTGCTGAAAATTTATCTGAAACCCAAAAGAATCG
>JADGDH010000091.1:6317-10709 GCA_016745015.1 Colwellia sp. | reverse complement strand
TTTGGCACAGAAATGATTGGTGCTGATTTACTTGGAAAACTTTCTGGCCGTTTGGCGCAAGGTTTAGGTGCAGGTATGTTAACTGCACGGTTAGGCGTTAAAACTATGCAATTATGTCGTCCTATTCCTTTTGACGACAAGCCTAAGTTGAGCCATGTTCGTAGAGAAATGCTAACAACTATTAAAGGGTTACTGAGTAAAAAATCTTAATAAAAACTCATTGTAACTGTTCACCAGCGAGTTTTGATACTCTACATAAAGCGCTTTGAACCTAAACAGAGGTTAAATTCTTTCAAGCTGAATAAATACGTATTTTTTAGTGTGTGAGCTTTTTTGTTGTAAGAATTAGTTTACAATAACCTTTTTTAATAGCAGGAAAAGGGTTGTTTGCATGCGCTTGGAAATTACTTGTCATGACCGTGTTGGTATGGGGCAAAAAGTATTAGGTATTTTTGTTGAGCACGAGATTAATGTTCGAGGTATTGAATTAAAGCAACCGGGCAGAATATTTATAAATATTCCTGATTTAGAGTTTTCAGATTTACAAACATTTATGCCTCAGCTGCGTTTATTAGAAGGCGTTGGCGACGTAAGAACAGCACCTTACATGCCGTCAGAGCGTGAACACAATGAACTTGTAACCTTAATTAAAACTTTTCCTGATCCTTTTATTTCACTAGATGCTAAGGGCAATATTCGAATAGTGAATAATATTGGTTTGACAATTATGGGTTGCGATGAAGACAGCATTAAAGGTCAGCATATTAGCCAATGGCTAAAAGGTTTTAACTTTACACGCTGGTTAGACAGTAAAAATGTATTAGCGCAAACTTGCCGTTTAAAATTTCAAGGAGAGGACTTTGTTGCTGATATCATGCCTATTAATGTTACCAGTGAAGATGAGATTAAAAACAATAAGCAAGTTTTAGCGGGCGCGGTGTTAATTTTAAAATCTGAAGCGCGTTTAGGTCTGCAAATTAATGCCTTTAAGCAGCCTAGTGAAAATACTTTTTCGGGTATACAAGCAAGTAGTAGTGGTATGCGAAAAGTAATTCGAGAAGCTAAGCGCATGTCTCAACTCGACTCTTCAATTCTTATCATTGGTGAAACGGGTACAGGTAAAGAATTACTTGCACGTGCTTGCCATGCAGCGAGTGAACGTGCAGATGAGGCCTTTATGACGCTTAATTGTGCGGCCTTGCCAGATGATGTTGCTGAATCTGAACTCTTTGGTGTTGGTGAAAAAGATCAAGAAAAAAGTAAACGCGGTATTTTTGAACTTGCTGATGGTGGTAGTGTTTTTCTTGATGAAGTTGGCGAAATGTCGACTAAATTACAAAGTAAATTATTACGTGTTATTCAAAACGGTAGTTTTAGAAGGGTAAATTCAGAGCAAGAAATTACCGTGAATGTACGTATTATTAGTTCAACTAACAAAGATCTTCTTAATTTAGTGTCTATTGGTGAGTTTAGAGAAGATCTTTATTATCGTTTAAATGTTTTTGGACTAAACATCCCTCCGTTAAGAGAAAGGCGTAGTGATATTTTACCACTAACAGAATATTTTATTGCTCATGCTGGGCAACGTATTGGTAGAGTCAACTTAAAGTTAACGCAAGAATGTCGTGATTTTATCGAGCATTACCCATGGCCTGGAAATGTTCGGCAGCTAGAGAATGTTTTAACCAGAGCAGTTTCTTTACTTGAAGGCGATGAAATAGGCGTTGATCATTTACAACTACCAGCATATACACGTGAGCACGGTTATTTAGAGCAAGAATTTGAAGGTACGCTTGATTCAGCGGTGAAAAGCTTTGAGGCAGATTTATTACGTAAACTATATCCTGCTTACCCAAGTACAAGACAATTAGCGAAAAAGTTAGGGTTAAGCCATACCGCTATTGCTAACAAACTGCGTGAATATGACATAAACAAAAAGACAGTTAAAATATAGTATTTCGAAGGAAGCTTGTCGTATTTTGACTGCTTCCTTCTACAAGCTCAGTGCGAGCGATAGTGACTATTTTACTATTATTAATACAATATCATGCCTATGTAGATAGTTCAGATCACGATGTAGGTTGGTATTTAGGAAATAATTAAGATCAAAACAGGTTTATTTAATGTTCATATGACCCTATATAGAATGTAGGTCGGCACGAGCGGAGCGAGGCCCGACATTTTGTTGAGAATAGTGCGTCGAGGCAAGCATCGATCTACATTATGACCTTAATATATAAGCATAAAAGCTTTATTCCGCTTGTAGATTGGGTTTTAACCTATCAAATTGACGACATAAATGCCGACCTACAAGGGAATCAAGCCATTTCTCTTATACTTCCTGATCCAAGTACACAGGCATGTACAATATTAATGCAATATTCTCGCGCGAATTGTTCCATCAATATCTTTCAATGCTTTTAGTGCTTGAGCGCTATTTGATGATTCAATATCAATAACGACATAACCTATTTGATCGTCTGTTTGTAAGTATTGCGCAGCAATATTTATATTATTTTCAGCAAAAGCTTGGTTTATTTGTGTCAATACACCAGGTTGGTTACGGTGAATGTGTAATAAACGACTAGTACCTGTCTGCCCAGGTAAAGCATGTTCTGGTAATGAAACTTCAGGGAAGTTAACCGCAGATAAGCTTGAGCCATTATCTGAATATTTAGCTAGTTTGCTAGCGACTTCTAACCCAATGTTTTCTTGTGCTTCTTTTGTGCTACCGCCAATATGTGGTGTTAAAATAACATTATCAAAACCACGTAATGGCGATACGAATTCATCATTATTACCTTTTGGCTCAATAGGGAATACATCAATAGCTGCACCAGCCACTTTTTTCGTTGATAGCGCTTCGGCAAGGGCGTCAATATCAACCACAGTACCACGAGAAGCATTGATGAAAATTGCACCAGACTTCATTGCTGCAAATTCAGTAGCACCAATCATATCTTGTGTTTGTGGTGTTTCTGGTACATGTAAACTCACTACGTCAGACTCAGCTAATAAAGCATTCAAAGAAGGCGCTTGACTAGCATTACCTAAAGACAGTTTAGTTTCAATGTCGTAAAAGCGAACTCGCATACCTAACGTTTCAGCTAAAATACCAAGTTGAGTTCCAATATGACCGTAACCAATAATGCCTAATGTTTTACCACGAGCTTCAAAAGAACCTACAGCAGATTTTAACCATTCGCCACGATGTGCTTTAGCACTTTTTTCAGGAATACCACGTAGCAATAATAATATTTCACCTAATACTAATTCAGCAACAGAGCGCGTGTTAGAAAAAGGAGCATTAAATACAGGAACCCCCAATTTTTGAGCCGCTTTAATATTTACTTGGTTAGTACCAATACAAAAACAACCAATAGCGACTAACTTTTTAGCATGGCTTAGCACTTCTTCAGTTAATTGAGTGCGAGAGCGAATACCTACAAAGTGTACATCAGCTATTTTCGCAATTAAATCATCATTAGCAAGCGATGTTTTAATATACTCAATATTTGAATAACCTTTAGCTTTTAACTCATCAAGTGCGCTTTGATGCACACCTTCAAGTAGAAGAATTTTAATTTTATCTTTTGCTAATGAATTTTTATTTGTACTCATAAGGTTTGGCTTCGCTTATAAAAGTTAATTTTTAATCACTGTTTAAACTGTTAGGTGGTTTAGACTATTAACTAGTTTAGACGGCTAGATATCTATATTGGCGTTAAGATAGCATATAGTGCAACAACTCTAAAGTACTTATTCGTCTAATTTAGATTGTTATGCAACGCTAAATAAGCCCCGTTATTGAATTATTTTAGCACCATTTTCACTACCCAAGATCAAAATATCTGCGCCTCTATTAGCAAACAAACCATTGGTTACTACTCCAACAATGGCATTAATATCAGCTTCTAATTTTTTAGGATCAACAATAGATAAATTATGAACATCAATAATCACATTACCATTATCCGTAACAACACCTTGGCGATACTCAGGGTCACCGCCAAGCTTTACTAATTCGCGAGCAACATAACTACGCGCCATGGGTATTACTTCAACAGGTAATGGAAAAGCACCTAATACAGCAACTTGCTTTGAATCATCTGCAATACAAATAAATTGTTTTGCTACCGCAGCAACAATTTTTTCACGGGTTAGCGCCGCACCGCCACCTTTAATCATGCTCATGTACTTGGTAATTTCATCTGCGCCATCAACATAAACATCTAAAACATCAACGTTATTAAGGTCAAATACTTCAATACCATGAGATTTTAAGCGTTTACTCGATTCTTCAGAGCTTGAAACAGCACCTTGAATGCTGCCTTTAAGTGATGCCAAAGCGTCAATAAAATAATTAACGGTAGAGCCAGTGCCAACACCAAC
>JADGDH010000091.1:0-6217 GCA_016745015.1 Colwellia sp. | reverse complement strand
TAATCTTCATGCCATTTAGCTAAGGTTCTATCATAATAACCACCACCCATGCCAATTCTTGCTCCTGAGCTATCAAAGGCAACTAAGGGTGTTAAAATTATATTAAGTTGTTGTATTGGTTTTATATCTCGAATGTCTAACTTAGGCTCTTCAATATTATATTGATTAATAACCATGGTTGTATTTTTTTCATAGCGCAAAAATAACAAGTGTCCTTTAGAGAAAGGGTGAATCACAGGTAAGTATGTGTGTTTATTTTGCTGCCAGCACCAACGAATAAATGGTTGAAGATCTAACTCACCGTTATTGGCTAAATATAAGGCAATGTGTTTAGCTTTTCTTACAACAGGATCACTCTTTAACGTTAATAATAGTGCTTCGGCTGCATTTTTTTGAAATATTGTGGTAAGTGATTCTCTTTTGGTGCGCAGTATTTGTCTAATTGACTTTATAGTGTTCTGCTCAGTAGTTGTTAATAAAGGTTTAGTCATTTGTTTTACTTAATTAAAAATAAAGGTGGGTGTCTTCAACGTCTCAACACCCACCTAATGCTAATTAAACATTATTAGTGGCTATAGTAGGGTTGTTAGTTGATTCTTCATTCTTATTTTTAGGTGAATCTTCAGGTAAGTTTTCCCAAAACCTTGATTTAAAACCTAACAATAAAATAATCAAACCAATACCAATACTAAATAAGCTAATTTGAATATATAAAGAAGGTATTTGAGATACATTGCTTGGGTCATAATTACCAGCTAGCAAGCCTGAGATGATATTCCCAATAGAATAAGTTAAAACAAAAATTCCCATCATTTGTCCTGCAAAGCGTTTTGGAGATAATTTGCTCACTGCACTTAAAGCTACTGGGCTCAAACATAGCTCACCAACGGTATGTAAAAAATAGGTTGCTACCAACCAATAGGGAGCAACTTTCATTCCAGAAGCGGCATGTTGGGCAGCAAAAAACATAACAATAAAGCCACTTCCCATAATGATTAAACCAACAGCACATTTAATACCATAAGACGGGCTAACAAGCCTTTTCCCTAAATTAATCCATAGCGCAGCAAAGAAAGGAGATAGCAAAATAATAAATAAAGAGTTTAATGATTGGAACCAGCCAGTTGGTATTTCAAATGAACCAACAATGCGATCGGTATAATCACGAGTAAATAAATTCATAGAAGAACCTGCCTGTTCAAAGCCCGACCAAAAACAAGCCGAAGCGATACAAACAATTAATAATGCGATTAATTTTTTCTTTTCAACCACTGATAATGAACTAAAAAAATAAATGATAGTGTAGTAAATAACGAAAATAGCAGAAAATGCGATAGCTACATATTTAGCAATAGTAACAGGTACTATGGTTAGCATATCTTGAAATATCATGTAGGTTACTAATACAATACCAGCTAAAAGCCCACAGATAATTGCCCAACTAAGTTTTTGTGCTTTTTTTGATAATGGATAAACTGGTTTTGAACCTATACCATTAAGGTTTGGCGTGGTGATTTTGTATTGAATTAATCCGATAGCCATACCTATGGCTGCAGCACCAAATGCCCAATGCCAACCTTGATTTTCCATTAAATAACCACAAACACCATAACCGATCACTGAACCTATATTAATACCCATATAATAAATGGCGTAACCACTATCACGACGAATATCTTTATCGGAATATAACTGACCAACCATGGCACCTATATTAGGTTTTAATAAACCTGTTCCTAACACGACAAAGATCAAACCAATTAAAAAAGAATAATCACTAGGTATAGCTAAAATGATATGACCAATCATTATTGTTATTCCGCCATACCATACTGCTTGTTGTCCACCAATTAATCTATCAGCAATCCAACCTCCTGGTAGCCCCATAAAATATACACAGCCAGTGTATAAACCATAAATAGCGGCAGCTGAGGCAACGGTTAAACTTAACCCTCCCTCTTGTAGGGTAGCAGTCATAAATAAAACAAGTAACATGCGCATACCGTAGTAGCTCATGCGTTCCCACATTTCTGTAAAAAAAAGTGTTTTCAGGCCACTAGGTTGGCCAAAAAAGTCTGCTGTTGGTTGTGCTGACATAAAATTGTCCTAATTTTCATTATTATATTGAGTAGAGATAATTGCGTTAATGCACACGTTGCGTTAGTCAATTTTAAGTTATTAGAGCCGCAAAAAATGTATACAATGTGCTTTTATACCTGTGCTTGAGTTTAAAGGCAAGTTTGAGTAACTAACAAAGTGATGGTTAGTTTGACTTATGTAGCGAAATCTTTCCTTTGAATAGTTAAAAGTGGATCTTTAGGAGGGATAAGTGACTTACCCACAGATTAGCACGGACTAGAGACTTTAATAATGAAGAGAAAAACCATAAGAAAATTTCTTAATCTCTTAATTCCTTTCTCTGTCCCTAATCCCCTCTAATCTGCGTTAATCTGTGGGTAAAAGTAAGTTCTTTTTTGTTATTTGTATATAGTTGTTTGCATATAGATATGCTGTTAAACTTTCGCGTTGTTATTCTAAGCTTGTAAACGCATGACAGGAACTTCTTTGCGCCAATGATAATCCATACTAAACGTTACCTTAAAAAATTCTCATCAGCTTTAACTATTGCTTTTTTAGCATTAACTTTTTCCGCCCAAGCTTTTTCTGCCCAAGTAAGTGAAGCTCAAATTGAGCAGTTTAAAAAATTGCCACCGTCTCAGCAGCAAGCATTAGCAAAAAGTATGGGTATTGATATGGATGCTATACAAGCACAATTATCATCGTCAGGCTCTGGATCGAAATTACAAGAAAACACCATAAACTATCCTAGAGGAACTGAGTTTGACCAGCAAGGCAACCCTATTCAAGATGATGAAGCTGATAAAGAAGATGAAGACTTTGAACAAGTAGAGGAGCTAAAACCTTTTGGTTATGATGTTTTTGCTAATGCGCCACAAACTTTTGCACCTACTATGGATATTGCCATACCTGCTGATTATATGGTGGCGCCAGGTGATAAAATTTCGATTCAAGTTTTTGGTAAAGAAAGTAATGAATTAGAATTAGAAGTTAATAGAGAAGGGCAAATTGTTTTCCCTAAACACGGTCCTTTTTCGGTTTCAGGGCTCTCTTTTGCTGAAATGAAAAAACTATTAATCACTAAAATTAAAGAAAAAATTATAGGTGTTGACGTCGTTATAGGTATGGCGTCATTACGGTCTATGCGCATTTTTGTATTAGGCGATGCTTATAAACCTGGCCCATATAACTTAAGCTCTCTTTCCAGTATTACCCATGCAATATTCGCCGCTGGTGGCATTAGCGATATAGGCAGTTTGCGCAATATCCAATTAAAACGCGCAGGTAAACTGATTAAAACCTTAGATTTATACGATTTACTGATTCATGGTGATTCAAGTCAAGATGTGTTACTGCAATCAGGCGATGTAGTTTTTATTGCGCCTGTTGGTGGAACTATTTCAATTGAGGGGGAGGTACGTCGCCCTGCTATTTATGAATTAACTAAAGGTGAAAGCTTTGCTGATGTAGCTACTATGTCAGGGGGCTTACTACCAAGCGCTTATGCAAAATCAACTATTATTGAACGCTATAATACAAGTAACTTACGTAGTGTTATTAATATAGATTTTACTAATAGCGGACAACTAGCCATTAAAGCGCAAGCAGGCGATGCTATTAGAGTGATGAAAGCAGCCGATATGTTTACAGAATCTGTAACGATAATTGGTGCCATTACTCGTCCAGGAAAATATCAATGGCAGCAAGGTCAAAAAGTTACTGATTTATTACCTAAGGTTAATTCTCACCTATTAGTGAGTGCAGATCTAAATTACAGCTTAATCATTCGACAAGTAGATGCTGCCCGCAATATTGAAGTGCTACAGTTTGAGCTTGCCAAAGCCATTGCTACCCCTGAATCATCAGACAACATTGCTTTACAAGCTAACGATAAAATTTTAGTTTTTTCACAAGAAACAAAATTGAGCGAGAGTAATATAAACCTTGATACGCTTGCTTACACTCAAGAAGAGTTATTTTCAAAAGAGCAACAACTAGCAAAAGATAAATTTAAAACTAAGCAGTTTTGGTCTAAATATGGACATTCAAACAAATTGACTGAAGAGGAAGCAGACGAAACGGCTAGATTAATTAATCAATCTATTGTGCAGATGTCTGGCGGTGAAGTTGAAGAAGAAGTTAATATAAAAGAGCTTGCTTTATTTTCTCGCCAGCGCTTACTATTGCCCATAATTCAAAAGCTTAAACGCCAAGGTGGCTCAGGACAAGCTATTCAATTAGTAGAAGTTGATGGTTCGGTTAAGTTTCCAGGGGTTTATCCATTAGCAATAAATGCCCGAGTAGATGATCTAATACTTGCTGCAGGCGGTTTAGATGAGTCAGCTTATTTAGCTCGTGCAGAATTAACTCGAAATGAAGTAAGTAGTCAGTTTGTTAGTAAACACTCGTTATCTGTTGATTTAGGCGCAGCATTACAAGGTAAAGAAAAGGACAATATTTTACTACAAAGTAAAGACAGATTAAATATTCACCAAATTCCTGCATGGAGTGAAAATCACGTTGTTGAACTGCGTGGTGAATTTGTTTTCCCAGGAAAATACACTATAAGGCGTGGTGAAAGTTTATCAGATTTAATTACTAAAGCAGGTGGTTTTACGCGTTTTGCTCACCAAGAAGGTTCTGTTTTTACACGTATCAAATTACAAGAACTAGAGCAACAAAACCTGTTTAAATTAGCGGGTGATTTACGTATTGAAATGGCATCAAAATCATTGTCAGATAAAAATTACTCACAATCTTATACTGAAGTGCAAACAATGTTGAATGACTTAACTAAGTTACAACCTGTAGGTCGCTTGGTGCTAAATTTACCAAAAATTATTGAAAAAAATAAGTATGACATTTTAATGGAAGATGGCGATGTGCTATACGTACCTACATTGAAAAACTCAATTAATGTCATTGGTCAAGTACAAGTAACCTCATCACATATTTATGATGCAAACTTAACTGCTGAAGATTATTTATCGCAAAGTGGTGGTAGCAAAAAACGTGCAGATGAAGACAGAATTTACATTATTTCAGCTAATGGCAGTATAAAAATGATGGAAAGTGGTAACTGGTTTGCTAGCGATGCGGGTTCAAATATGAAGCCGGGTGATACAGTAGTGGTACCACTTGATTCTGAATACATGAACAACTTAACCTTATGGACAAGCGCAACGACTATTATGTACAACACTGCGGTGGCTATAGCAGCAATTAGCGGGATTTAGTTATTCAGTACAAAGTGTAATGTGAAATAAACCCTAACGTGCAATGTAAACTTTTGATTGGTGAAATAATTAAGTGTCTAAAACAATAGAAAATAACGATAAAAGCAATGTGGAAAGTAATGTTGAAAGCAATACTGCAAGTAACAACTCACCAGAAATGAATGCTCAAGCCCAGTTTTCTTCAATTAATGCTGATACTTTGCAACAGCAAATATTGCTAGCGCAAATGCAACAAAACCAAACTCAAGACGATGAAATTGATTTAGCTGAATTATGGCGTGCTATTTGGACAGGTAAAATGACCATTATAGCAATCAGTTTTATCTTTGCCGTAGCATCAATTTTTTTCGCCTTATCAAAGCCCAATGTTTATAAAGCTTCCGCTATACTAGCACCGGCATCGGCAGAAGGTGGTGCAGGTGGTTTAGCGGCACTTGCTGGGCAGTTTGGTGGTTTAGCCAGTATGGCGGGCATTAATTTAGGGGGCGGTGGTGGTGGTGATAAAACCGCGCTTGCTTTAGAAATTATAAAATCCCGCTCATTTATTGAAACTTTCATCACTAAGCATAACTTACTTGTGCCCATTATGGCTGCTGAAAAGTGGGATATAACAACAGATAGCTTGATTTTAGATGATGATTTATATGATGAAACGAATAAAAAATGGATAAGAGAAGTCAAAGCACCAAAGAAGCCTGCGCCATCTTCTTGGGAGGCATACAAAAAGTTTTCAGGGTTACTTTCGGTATCTCAAGATAAAACCACGGCAATGGTTACCATAGAAATTGAATATTTTGCGCCTGATATAGCACAGCAATGGTTAAACTGGCTGATAAAAGATGTTAATGATTTTATGCGTGAGCAAGATCAAAAAGAAGCACAAAGCTCTATTGATTATTTAA
>JADGDH010000090.1 GCA_016745015.1 Colwellia sp. | reverse complement strand
TTGATGTTTTTTGGAGCCTGTAGTTTATTTTCATGGCGAAAATAAGCAATGTTTATAATAATTAAGACAACAATGAATGGCAGGCTAGTTATCACTACATAATTCCAGCCGCCAGTAAATAAAACCCAACCAGCCATTAATGATGCAAAGGCTTGAAATCCAAATAATACAAAATCATTTGTTGCTTGTACTTTATGTCGCTCACACGCTTTATAGCTTTGAGGCAGTAGCGATGTTCCTGTTAAAAATAGAAAGTTCCAACCAATACCTAATAAAATTAATGCCCACCAATAATGCATTACTTCTTGTCCAGAAAAAGCGATCAAAGCGACAGCAATATAAATAACACTACCGAATACCAATAAGCCTTTTAACGCGAATTTTTTAACTAAAAAGGGTGTTAATAAAGAGGGAATGTACATAGCGGCAATATGGCTTTGTATTACCCACTTAGTTTCTACTAAGCTATGACCTTGCATATGGTGCATGCTTAGTGGCGTTGCGGTCATTAAATAGCTCATTAGTGCATAACCTATAGTAGCGGTGCTAATAGCAATAATAAAGATAGGCTGTTTAACTATGATTGATAATGGTCTTGCTTTACCTGTGTTTGATGTTTTTTTAATTTCGGGTTCTTTAAAAAAAATCATAATAAGGGCGGCTAAGCAAATGCACAAAGCTAAGAAAAGAAATGAGCCAGTATAACCATGAGGAGAGGTAAGCCATTCTTTAGCCGTTACAGCAATTTCAGGGCCTAAGAATGCCGCGAATACCCCACTTAACATTAAAATAGATAAAATTTTTGGGATATCTTTTTCATTGTTTGTGCTTTCTATAGCTGCAAACCTAAGTTGTTGCGTGAATGCACCACCAAAGCCAAATAAAAAGCTAGCAAAAGTAAAGAGTTCAAACGTTGCGAATTGAGTTGCTAAAACAGCTAATAATGCCGCAACCAAAAGACAGCCGAACCCTGTGAAAATAGCAAATTTTCTACCTTTAGATTTAGCAATCATTGCAGCAGGAATAGAACCCGCCGCAACACCTAAAATCATCAGGCTAATAGGTAAGGTGGCAAGTGAAGCGTTAGTGGTTAGCTCACTTGATAATAAGCCACCAATAAAAACAATAATAGGTGCTGAACACATCACTAAAGGCTGTGCCATAAAGAGTAAACTGATATTTCTCGGTAAGCTAAATTTCATTCTTAGCAAAATAGCTGAAATAACAATGAGTGCCATAATGAGTAAAATAATACTCATAATTAACCTGATGCCATTGCTAAAATGGTTTTGATATTAAGTTCACCTTGATATTTTATCAGTGACTTTTGTTGTTGTGTTCTAGCTAAAACGGCCATGCGATCTGATAATTCATTACCTTCAATATTGGCGTGGCCTTTTACATGGCTAATAATTAATTGTTTCTTAATTTCTTGATAAAGCGCAAAGCACTCTTTGATTAAATCTAAGTTCTTAATTTCCTCGCCTTTACCTCGAGTCCAACCTTTTGCTTGCCAGCCTTTAGCCCATTTGGTAATACAATCAATTGAATATTTAGAATCAGATAGTATTTGTACTTGTTCAACTTTTGTTAAGTGTTTTTTAGCAAGTTTAAATGAATAGAGTAAGCCATTTAATTCTGCAGTATTGTTTGTGCCATTTAGTTGGTATAAACCATAATAAAGCGCACTCAGTTTTCCTTGCTGATACAAAGCTAAGCCTGTACCTGACTTTCCTGGGTTTGGTGAGCAAGCACCATCGCAATATATTTGTATTTCAGCCGTTTTTGCTTGATTCGTTGCTTTATTCACGGATTTACTATTACTTGATGATTTTTTAGTAGTTGAGTTACCCTTCGAACCGGCACTATTCGCTAAAGATCGTTTCATTAATGCTTTAGTATAAGTTGAAGCAAAGGCTGCTTCAGCTTCATTTTTCGAGGGAAAACCCATGAATTGTGCATCAGAACGTCCTTGGGTATGGTTTTGTACTTCAGTCCAAGTTGAAAATACACCTGTTTTTATACCTTTCCAGACAACGTAAAACTTTTTACTCATAAAGATTAATTATTTATTGATGATAATGGCAACTATTATCATCAATAACCTATTGCATAGCTAGCAAAAAAAAACAGGCACAAAAAATTAATTTTGTGCCTGTTATTATTACTATGTAAAAGTTTCGGGTTGTTAGAAAAAACCTAACGGATTTACATCATAACTCACCAAAAGGTTTTTAGTTTGTTGATAATGCTCTAATGCCATTTTATGGGTTTCACGGCCAACGCCTGATTTTTTATAACCGCCAAATGCCGCGTGAGCTGGATACATATGATAACAGTTGGTCCATACTCTACCTGCTTGAATTTTACGCCCCATTCTATAGGCAAGGTTAGTATCTCGTGTCCATACGCCAGCGCCTAAGCCAAATTCAGAATCATTGGCTATAGCTAAAGCTTCAGCTTCATCTTTAAAAGTAGTTAAAGAAATAACAGGGCCAAAAATTTCTTCTTGGAACACACGCATGTCATTAGTGCCTTTTAATAAGGTAGGCTGAATATAATAGCCATTACTAATATCATCTGATACTTGTTCAACTCCACCACCCATTAACACTTCAGCGCCTTCTTTTTTACCAATATCAATGTAAGATAGAATTTTTTCGTATTGTGCTTGAGAGGCTTGTGCACCTACCATGGTTTCAGTATCAAGTGGGTTACCTCGTTTAATGGCTTTAGTGCGCTCTATTACCATTTCGATAAACTTAGGGTAAGCGTCTTCTTGTACTAATAATCTTGACGGACAAGTACAAACTTCACCTTGGTTAAAGTAAGCCAGTATGGCACCTTCAATACACTTACTTAAATATGCATCTTCTTGGTCAACAACATCATTAAAGAAAATGTTAGGTGATTTTCCTCCTAACTCTACAGTTGATGGAATAATATTTTCTGCTGCACATTTTAAAATATGTGAACCAACCGGGGTTGATCCTGTAAAAGCTATTTTTGCAATGCGCTTACTGGTTGCTAATGCTTCACCTGCTTCTTTACCATAACCATTTACAACATTAAGTACGCCAGCAGGTAATAAATCACCGATTAACTCCATAAGTACTAGAATTGATGCAGGTGTTTGCTCTGCAGGTTTCAACACGACACAGTTGCCAGCAGCTAAAGCTGGGGCTAACTTCCATGCCGCCATTAATATAGGGAAATTCCAAGGAATTATTTGTCCAACCACACCTAATGGCTCATGAAAATGATAAGAAACAGTATTCTCATCTATTTCCCCAATAGATCCTTCTTGCGCACGTAAACAGCCAGCGAAGTAACGAAAGTGATCCATGGCTAAGGGAATGTCTGCAGCTAAAGTTTCGCGTACTGCTTTACCATTATCCCAAGTTTCGGCAATGGCTAGTGTTTCAATGTTTTGTTCAATTCTATCGGCAATTTTTAATAATATGTTTGAACGTTCAGTAACAGAAGTAGTGCCCCAAGCGTCTTTAGCTTTGTGCGCAGCGTCAAGCGCTAATTCAATATCAGCCGAGTCTGAGCGTGGAATTTGACAAAATACTTTACCGTTTACAGGACTAATGTTATCAAAGTACTTACCATTTACAGGTTTAACCCACTCTCCACCAATGAAGTTTTGATAACGTTCTTTAAAACTCATCACTGAATTTTCGCTACCAGGTACTGAATAAATCATAATAATTCCTTATTTAAAAAATGTTTTTAGTTATTTTTAATTATTTTTAGTTGTTTTATTGATCAAGCCGCTTTACTTTAGTCATTAAGGTTTAGTTTAACTATGCTTAAAATTCAAATAACTTATCTGACAGTTCATATTTATGATTAAAAATATAATTGAAAAGAATTATCGGAAAAATAATAATAAAAAGTAACTATGATTTCACCGCATATTAATAAAAGTAGAAATACACCAAAAGTACTTGTTGAAAACAAGGTTACTTTCGCAGGTCCTGAATCTGAACTCAGTATTTATGATACTTATGAGCAAGCAGAGCGGGTGCAGCTAAAGTCTGATCAATTATTATTTTGCGCTATGGTTACTGGCAAAAAAGTGATGCATAGTGATGAAGAGCGTTTTAATAGTGAATTTTTGCCTCATGAATCTTTTGTTATGGCACCAGAGAGTATAGTTGAAATAGATTTTCCAACAGCGCAACTGGCTAAGCCAACTACTTGTTTAGCGATAGAAATTTCTACTGATAGAATTAAACAAGTAGCGACAAGCCTCAATGAAAACATACCTATTAATCAGGACTTTGGGCATTGGCATTATGATAATCAACTTGTTCATACGCATCACAATAGTCAAACCCAAGGTTTGTTAAATCGCATTGTACAAATGTATGGTGAGAATCATCAAGATCGCAGTGCTATGATTTCTTTAGCTGTTTCTGAGTTAACTATTCGATTATTACGCCATCAAACACGAGATTTTATGATGTCGTTTTGTCAGCAGCAGCCTGATCATAATAGCTTAACGGCTACCGTTAGTTATATTGAGGGAAATCTAGCGGAAAATTTAGATATTGATGTTTTAGCTCGTATAGCCTGTATGGGGAGAACTAAATTTTTTAATGAATTTCGCATCCATTTTGGTTGTAGCCCCATTGTTTTTCAACAGCAACTACGCTTAAAGCAAGCAGCAATAATGATCAAGCAAGGTAAGCAAATTACACAAACATGTTTTTATTTGGGGTTTAATAATGCGAGCCACTTTAGCCGATGTTTTAAGCAGTTTTACGGGTTAACGCCTAGACAATATAAATTACGGCATCAGGTTAATTATATTACTAAGGACAATTCTTTTTTATAACGACGGTTTTTTTTCTGACGGGATTCTACATAACGACCACGATTTTGTTGTGTTTTTCGTCGTTCGCTGCCATTACGACGATCATTTTCTTCTTCTACCGTATTTTCTTCTTCTATTGTTGTTAACTCTTCTATTTGATCTTCAGTAGCTTTATCAGAAGGTTGTTCATCATTTAACAACGTTGATTGACGATATATGTTTTTTTGTTTTTTATCTTTAGCTAATTGCTTAGTTTGTGCAATATGACTGCTATAGGATAATTCATTTATATAATTCATTGAGTTTTCATTTATACGCTAGCCAATAATGTAAATGTATTGAACTTGAGTATATTATCCTTAACTTATTTGTATTGTTATTTAGTTTATCGGCATCGAGAGTGAAAAGTTTACTATTTAAACTATTTTTTTATTACGTTACGAATAATCTTTTTACCTAGCGTAAACCTTGCTAAAATTCACTTCACAAATTTTACTAACCTCTTAGGACTTTTCATGGCAATCAATTGGTTTCCGGGTCATATGCACAAAGCTCAAAAAGAAATTAAAGAAATTTTACCGCAAATTGATGTGGTAATTGAAGTGTGTGATGCTCGCTTACCATTTAGCAGTGAAAACCCCATGATCACTGAAATAAGAGGCGACAAACCACTTATTAAAATTTTAAATAAAAGTGATTTAGCTGATGCGGAAAAAACTAAAACTTGGCTTGAGTATTTAGAATCACAACACAACGTAAAAGCGATTGCTTTAACCACTGAAAACTCTGCAATTGCTAAAACTATTCCAGCTTTAATTAAAAAATTAGTGCCAAATAAAGATGAAGAAGGGAAGCAAATTAATGCCGTGATTATGGGTATTCCTAATGTAGGAAAGTCAACGTTAATAAATACCTTGGTAGGAAAAGCTAAAGCTAAAGTAGGCAATGAACCTGCGGTAACTAAGGGACAACAGCGAATTCGTTTAGAAGAAGGTTTATACCTTTTTGACACGCCAGGTATGTTATGGCCAAAAATTGCCAATGAAAATAGTGGTTATCGCTTAGCTGTTTCTGGTGCAGTGAAAGATACCGCCTTTGATCATGACGATATCGCTTATTTTGCTGCAGAGTACTTACTTAAAGCCTATCCAGAGCGTTTAATTGAACGTTATAAACTTGATGAAATACCTATGCATGAAGAAGATTTAATTGCAGCCATTGGCCGTAATCGTAGTTGTGTGCGTAGCGGTGGTCGTGTTGATATGCACAAAGCGGCAGTCATTTTAATCAATGAAATCAGAGACAAAACGTTAGGTCCTATTACGTTCGAAATGCCTGAAAATATAGAAAAAGAAAATACTTACTTTGCTGAGGTAGAAGCGAAAAAAATTGCTGCTAGAGAAGCAAAGAAATTAGCCCGTGGGCGTGGTAGAAAAAATAAGGGGAAATAACAATGTCTGAAGAACCTAAATATGATGAAGTCACAACGTCGGAAAAATTATCTGTATCAAAGCAATTTATTTTGCATCCTCAGTTAGCTAAAGACTGTTTTGAGCTAGCTGAATTTCCACTATGTAAATTATTATTATGTAATGATAGTGCTTACCCTTGGTTTATTTTAGTACCTAAAGTAGATGCTATTACCGACATTTACCAGTTAGATTGGCAACAGCAACAACAGTTGTTAAATGAGTCAAGCTTGCTGAGTGAGTTACTAATGCAAGTTCTTAGTGGTGATAAAATGAATGTTGCAGCACTTGGTAATGTTGTAGAGCAATTACATGTGCATCATGTTGTGCGTTACAAAACAGATGTTAGTTGGCCTAAACCTATTTGGGGTCAACAGGCGTTAACTCCTTATTCGAGTGATGAGTTAGAGCACTTAAAAAATAAAATATTACCAAAAATTGATAAATTACAGTCTTGATTATTCACTTTTATTTATTGTTCTAGCGGTAATATTAATGAAAAAATACTGCCTTTATTTATTTCACTGTTAACAGTTACCGACCCTTTGTGGGCTAGTGCAATATGTTTGACAATAGATAGGCCTAACCCTGTACCACCTAGTTCTCTACTGCGTGCTTTATCTACTCGATAGAAACGCTCAAATAATCGTGATAAATGCTCTTCTGGAATGCCACTGCCTTGGTCTTCAACACTTATTATAATGTCATGTTCTTGTTTTGTTACGGTTATTTTTATTTCGCTATTACCATTGCTGTATTTAATTGCATTGTTGAGCAGGTTAATAATAGCTTGCTCTATTAACGAGGAATTATGCTTAAATATTATGTCTTCGGCATTATTTAAAATAATATTTATGCTTCTTTTTAGGGCTTTGTCCTTACAAAGAAAAATAGCATTACTTAATGCGATAGTAATAGATTCATTAACTAAGTCAATTTCATCAACTTCTGTTTCTTTTTCGATTTTAGATAAGGTTAATAAGTTTTCAATAATACTTTCTAAGCGAATAGAATGTGTATGGATAATATTAATAAAATAAGATCTTTTTTCTTGGGCTAAGTCAGGGTATTCAATTAAGGTTTCAGAAAATCCTTGAATAGCTGTAAGAGGGGTTCTAAGCTCGTGTGATACATTGGCCACAAATTCTTTTCTTTGTAATTCAAACTCTTTTAGTTTGGTTATGTCATTAAACACGACAAGAGTACCGCATTTGTTTTTATGTATATCAAGTAAAGGAGCTGACTGAGCCAATAACACTTGTTCATGTTCAGCGTTATTATGAATAATAATTTCTTGCCTTACAGGCGTATCTTGTTTCAGGGCAAATAAAATTAGCTTGTGCAATTCAATATTATCAATAACATTTTTTAATTTAATACCTTCAATATTTTTTTCAGAAATTTTTAAAATTTTATAGGCAGCTTGGTTAATGCGGAGAATTTTTTTGTTACTATCAACAGCAATAACGCCTTCAATCATGCTTGAAAATACGGCTTCTTGCTCGTTTCTTTGATTAAGAATAATTTCAATACGTTGATTTAACTGAATAGCAATTTCGTTAAATGCTTGGCCTAATTGTTCAGATTCTAGTGAATCGTTAGAACTTAATTGCACACGACTGGAAAAGTCACCTTTGGCTAATCGTTGCGCTTGTACTTTTATTATTTCTAGTGGTCTAACGAGTGATTTTGACATCCACCAGCTAGCAAATGCTGTAATTATAATGAGAATAAAAAAACCCAACGACACTTTGTAATATATACTCCATAAGGCATTTTGCAAAGTATATAAAGGGGTTGATGTTCTCATTATGCCAATTATTTTGTCTTGTGCCATTATAGGTATAGCAAAGTACATTGAGTCTATTGACAGTGTGTGACCATACCTTATTGATAAACCTTTTCCGTACCGTGTTGCTTGCTCAACTTCAGGGCGGTTTTTGTGATTGTCCATTGTTGCGGGATCTTTTTTATTATCCCCAATAATTTTTCCTGAAGGTAAAATAATCGTAATTCGTGTTGACGATTCGTCACCTAGCTTTTGAGCTTTTATTTGAATTTCTTGATAATTTTGAGACTGAATAAGTCGAGAAAATTCAGGCGTTAATATTTTTGCTCTTATTTCTAAATCGACAGCTCGTTCTTGATAATAGAATGACTTAAATGACCAAAGGGCAATCATTACAATAGTGAGTAATGAGATAAATAAAATAATTAAAAAAGAGGGATATAACTTCCAAAAAAGGGTTTTACGTTTTATTTTCATTTTATCTTCGTCAGAGGCTATTTGTTGTTATCTTACAAGATAGTTATCTGTATTAGCAGAATTTTTGAAGTTTAACACCTTATTTAAAATTAGCATAATTTCAATTGATTTTAGTGCTTAGCTTTTGGTAAATGAATTGAGATTTAATAGTGGTTAATTATAGGCAATAAAAAAGCACCAGTGAATGGTGCTTTATGTTTTATTTATTTAAGTATTAAACAGATTAGATTACTGTTTTTTTAATCTACGAGCAGCTAAGCCCATAATACCCAATGCAAATATAGCAAGAGTAGATGGCTCTGGAACTGAATTTACTTCAGATGCGCCAATTTTAAAACCAATAGCTAAATGTTGTCCAGGATTGGCAAAATCCCACTGCCAATCTTGTCCTGTTTGTCTTTGGTTATATGCATCTAAAGGGTTTGGTGCACCACCATTTTGAACACCATAAACGCCTACGCCAGGGGCTGCCGATACCCAGTAAGTTCCTGCAGAAAGAAACTCATTTAAGCCTGAAACACCATACCAACCTGATGCAGCATTAGCAGCAATTGTACCTGTTGATGAAAATAAAACTTCTAACGGGGTGTTCCCACTTGAACTCCAAATAGCTAAATCAATATCCCCTTCAGAACCATTGTTACTAACAAAAGCTTCTATAGAATTAATGTTCCAGTCACTAATTGTTGTAAAAATACCTGAAAAATTTTGCCCTGAACCCCATGACCAAGCTGTTCCTGCAGCATTGCTACCAGTGTCGACAATCAATCCAGCATTAGCAAAACCACTAACAGATAAAACTAAACCTGCAACAGCCGCTTTTAACATTTGTATATTCATCATATTTTCTCTTCCTTAATTGTACCTTTCTGGAAATAAAAAAGTACTTTTAATTAGTGTTATGTTAACTAAAGCATTAATTATGCCGTAAATAATTAAGTGTTATTTTTCAATTGATAAGTATGTTTTTTATGTGGTTAGTGAAAGTGATTACAGTAAGAATGTAAAAAAAACAGACACTTTTTAAGCATAGTTGATTTATAAAGCTTCTTTCCATTTTTGCCGTTCAACATGAGTTTTGATTAATTCTAAACAATCATCAACAATCTCAAAAACTTCATCTGTAAGTATTAGCTCTTCTTGAGTTGCAGCCGTTAACCCATGATCAAATGCTTGCTGAACCTGATCACTATTTATATCTTTTAGTAAATTAATTACCGTTTGTATTACTATATCGGAAACCATTTCCTGTAATAATTCTTCTACCTTTCCACCTAAAACTGGCACTAAGTTTAAGCTAGAAATATTTGAATTATTATGAATTGCTTTAGCAACACTCTGTTCTATATGACCTCTCAAATTTTCCTGCTCTAACTCTGACTCAATTGAATTACCTGCATGATTTAGTACGGATGATGCCCACTTTATTAATACTTGTTTTCTCGATGCTAAGATCTTATTACTAATTTCATCTAAAATTGGTGTGCCACCTTTAAGTTCATCTTGGAGGTCTGATAACACTTTAATGATGATTCTGTCACTTAACTCTTCAACTAGAGCTTGATAATAAAACTTTAAAACTTGAATTAACCGATATTGATTAAGATCGATAATTTTATATTTATGTAAACGATAAAATATTGAAATAACGCGTAAAAACCTAAAAATTCTAGTTGAACCCAAAGGAATACAACCCACTAAATCATACCAATGTATAAAGGGGAAAAAATACCATCGTAAAAAATCTTTATTTTTAACAGCAAAAAACCAACGAATTAAAAACTCTGTTAAGAATATTGCAACAAAGCCTAAATCTATGAGTAGAAAATTTTCGTGTATTGGCTGATATATGTCCTCAAAATTTGGAATGACAGCAACGAGAGCCTGGCGAATAAACATTGTTTCGTACATAGAATCAAAAATTATTAACAGCAGATTAACCAAAAGTAACCCGAGCATTAAAATATCCGTCATCAACCATCTAGCTTGATGACTATCTTTTAAATTCTTTTTATTTATTCCAAACACGTCAACTCAACTCCAGCAGGTTTTGTTATATATAATCTAACGTTTGATTTATTCTGTCATCTGTTACTATCTTCTAGCAACAATTGAGAAATAAGAAGTCATTTACAATGATATTACTTAAATATGGTAACTGACATCTAGTTTGATTGAGTTAATATGAACATTTGGAAACTTTTAAGGTTTCCATCACATCATTTAATTTAACTTTTCAATTTTTTCGGTGAGAGCGTCTATTTTTTTGCTTAAATCATCTAAACTACTACTGCGAGTTTTTTTAACCTTAACCGCTTTCTTTTTATCGATAGTTTTTTGACTTTCTATTATAGGCATTTCTAAAGACCATTTACCTTGTGCAATTTGTTGATCAATACTTGCTTCTAACTGATCAAACATTTGTGGCAATGATTCGGTTATTGATTCTACATTTGGCACAGACTTAGGACATGCTAGCATTCCTATTTCTACCGAATTCTCACTGCCAGTTATCGCGATCATCAATCCATGTCCATCACATAAAAATGGAATAGGGCTAACCGACTCCAGTTTGGCTCCATTCAAATATAAGGCATCTTTCGGTCCAGGGACGTTGGTGACTATGAGGTTAAATGATGGTTTGAATTTTGAACTTAAATTCATACTTTCTAAAAAAACAAATGGCCCCTGATTGATTAAATTAATATTTTCTTGAGCTGCTTGACTCATACCTTTAAGTAATCGTTTTGACTCAGAAGTTGAGTTATAAATTTTACGTAAGCAGTCAGTTGGCTCGCTTATGTTTGTGCCCATTTCACATAAAATACTGCTGAGACTGTTACCTTGCGAATCGATCTTAGGCAAAGCCACAGGAAGCAAGGCAATTAGAGATGACTTTTCCATTACATCATTAACTAACATATATTGTCGTAGGGCGTTTGAACATATACATAGCGCTAAATCGTTAATTGTGCATCCTGCTCGTTTACTTAATTCGGTTAGTTTGGAAAGGGGTATTTCGCAACTTACCAACTTTCTGTGTCCACTGATTTTTTGATTTAAAAAACTTTTTGGTGCTTCAAACGGTAAAGATGTAAAGCTTTTTTTTAGTAGCTTATTACCAGTGACTTCTACCAAAAACTTGGCTATGTCAGGCAAGGATTTAGCTTGGTCTGAAATGTCAGAAATAAAGCTCAAAAGCCCATCAGACCAACTGACTTCCTCTTTTGTATTTTGCTGATGAGAATTTTGAAAAAGCAATTTATCACTAATGTTATCTGGAGAATGACTTAATCCTGCGTGTAAAAACTGCATAAAACCTTTTCCGTCAACCAGAGAATGGTGAATTTTTACAAATATAGCCATACGATTATCTTCAAGCCCTTCTACAACATATAACTCCCATAATGGGCGGCTGCGATCTAATGACTTTTCTTGTAATCTGGAAATCATTTCAAATAAAATATCTTTGTTGCCAGGTTGAGGTAGCGCAACATGGCGAATATGATCTGAAATGTCAAAGTCTTTTACTTTTTCTATAGTAGGCAAAGATAAGGTATGGGTTTCAATGTGCATATCAAATGGTGGTTTAATATCATCACAAGATAACATACCTGCAACTATATCTTTGCAAAAAAAACCATCATAATCATCAGGGATTTTAAACGTTGCCAATCCTGATATGTGCATTGGTGTAGTATGTGATTCCATGGTTAAAAATAAAGTATCTACTGCATTTAATTTTTTCATATGTTCTGCTGCCCATTCCACTAAGAGAATTATAATATATTTAACTTTTAACATAAGTACGAGTAATTCTTAAGTAAAATATGAATATAAAA
>JADGDH010000089.1 GCA_016745015.1 Colwellia sp. | reverse complement strand
GGGAAAATACTTTGTGCTAATGGGGCATTTATCACCTATTGATGGCATAGGACCTGATGATTTAGGTTTAGATATTTTAGAAAAGCAATTTGCTACGGGACAATTTAGTGAAGTGATTTTAGCTACTAACCCAACGGTTGAAGGGGAAGCTACTGCGCATTTTATTGCTGAATTAGCCTTGAAATACCAAATTAATATCTCACGAATCGCTCATGGTGTGCCTGTAGGTGGTGAACTTGAATATGTTGATGGCAATACTTTATCTCATGCATTAGCAGGACGGAAAAGTTATAATTTTTAAAGCGACTTTCTTTGAGTCCTTAACTTTTACTCTAAACTTTCTTTAGTATTCCCTTGAATTATTTTCCTCAACCCCCACATCCTTTCTAACGTTAATTTTAACGATTTATTTAACCTATTTTAATTTAGACAGGAGACGTTTCAGATGTCTGAAGCAAGCCAACCAGAAGTTCATGGTTTTCAAACCGAAGTTAAACAACTTTTACAACTAATGATCCACAGCCTTTATTCTAATAAAGAAATTTTCTTACGTGAATTAGTCTCTAACGCGGCAGATGCCTCGGATAAATTACGTTTTAAAGCGTTGTCAAATGAAGAGTTATTTGAAGGTGATGGTGACTTACGAGTTCGTGTGAGTTGTGATAAAGAAAATAACACATTAACTATTTCTGATAATGGCATCGGCATGAATCTTGAGGAAGTTATTGAGCATTTAGGTACTATTGCTAAATCAGGCACAGCTGAATTTTTCTCTCAACTTTCTGGCGACCAAGCGTCTGACTCACAATTAATTGGTCAATTTGGTGTTGGTTTTTACTCAGCTTTTATTGTTGCTGATAAAGTTACCGTACGTACTCGTCGTGCAGGTGATGATGCCTCAGAAGGTGTTGAATGGGTTAGTGCTGGTGAAGGTGATTTTACTACGGCTAAAATTGATAAATCAAATCGTGGTACAGATATTATTCTTCATTTAAAAGAAGATGAAAGTGAGTATGCTGATGACTGGCGTTTAAAGTCTATAGTCACTAAATACTCTGATCATATTTCAGTATCTGTTGAAATGCTTACGGCTGAAGTTCCAGCAGTTGAAGCGGTAGCAGAAGAAAAAGATGATGAAGGTAACGTTACTTCCCCTGCTGTTGAAGCACGTGATGTAGAGCCTGCAAAATGGGAAGCCGTTAATAAAGCTACCGCGTTATGGACACGTGAAAAATCTGATGTATCAGAAGACGAATATAAAGAATTTTACAAGCATGTATCTCATGACTTTGGTGACCCTCTATTATGGGAACATAATAAAGTTGAAGGTAAAACTGAGTATACCTCACTATTGTATGTGCCAACAAAAGCACCATTTGATATGTATAATCGTGAAAAGCAACACGGTTTAAAACTATTTGTACAGCGTGTCTTTATTATGGATGATGCTGAGCAATTTATGCCAACCTACTTACGTTTTGTTAAGGGGTTGCTTGACTCTAATGATTTACCATTAAATGTTTCTCGTGAAATTTTGCAAGATAACAAAGTAACTCAGGCTATTCGCAAAGGTTGTACCAAACGCGTATTGAAAATGCTTGAGAAGTTAGGTAAAAAAGATGCTGAAAAATACCAAGGTTTTTGGGATGAATTTGGTCAAGTGCTAAAAGAAGGCCCTGCTGAAGATACTGCAAATAAAGAGCAAGTTGCTGGTTTATTACGCTTTGCTTCAACTAGCGAAGACAGTTCTGTTCAAAATGTTTCTTTAGCTTCTTATATTGAACGCATGAAAGAAGGCCAAGATAAGGTTTACTATGTGGTTGCTGATAGCTTTGAAGCGGCTAAAAATAGTCCTCATTTAGAAGTTTTCCGTAAAAAAGGCATTGAAGTATTACTAATGTCTGACCGAATTGATGAATGGTTAGTTAGTCACTTAAATGAATTTGATGGTAAGCAACTACAGTCAGTTACTCGTGGTGGTTTAGATTTAGGTGATATGGATGATGCTGAAACGAAAGAAGCGCAAGAAAAGTTAGAGAAAGAGTTCGACAGTGTTGTTGTTCGTATTAAAGAAGCACTAAAAGGTAAAGTTAAAGAGGTTAAATTATCTCAGCGCTTAACTGACTCACCAGCATGTATTGTTGCTGATGATAACGACATGAGTAGCCAAATGGCGAAATTGATGGCATCTGTTGGTCAAGAAGTGCCTGATACGTTACCTATCTTTGAAATCAATGGTGAGCATGATTTAGTAAAGCATGTTGCTGATGAGCAAGACGACGACAAGTTTAGCCAATGGGTTGAAGTATTATTTGAACAAGCTATGTTAGCAGAACGTGGTAGTTTAAAAGATCCAGCAAGTTTTGTTGCTCGTTTAAACAAGTTAATGTTAAGTTTAACCAAGTAGATGGGAAAGTAATCAGCTTATTTTCGATAGAAAATACTCGTGCTTTTTGGTTAATACTTTAGTCGGAAAAAGGGGCAATTCACTATGAATGAGTGCCCCTTTTTTGTATGCTATGCTTGTTTGCTTATAGGCATACTTGTATAGTGTCTTCGCGACAAATAGTATACTGAAAAATTATTACATTAATGTGATCAAGCTGCGCTTAATTAAGCTATGGCAAGAAATAGTATTGCTTTAATGTAATAATTTTTACATATTCTAAACATTTTAATTAAAGGTTCATTTATATGCGTATTGTACTTCTTGGCGCTCCTGGTGCGGGCAAAGGCACACAAGCACAGTTTTTAATGGCTAAATTTGGTATCCCTCAAATATCTACTGGTGACATGTTACGTGCTGCAATTAAAGCGGGGACTGAATTAGGTAAAAAAGCTAAAGCAGTTATGGATGCGGGGCAGTTAGTGTCTGATGAACTAATCATAGGTTTAGTAAAAGAGCGTGTTACTCAAGATGATTGTGAAGCGGGCTTCTTACTTGACGGTTTTCCTCGTACAATCCCACAAGCGGATGCAATGAAAGATAACGGCATTGATATTGATCATGTGCTTGAATTTGATGTTCCTGATGAAGTGATTGTTCAACGTATGGCTGGCCGTCGAGTGCATTCTGGTTCAGGTCGTGTGTATCATCTTGTTTATAATCCGCCAAAGGTTGAAGGTAAAGATGATGTTACCGGTGATGATTTATCGATTCGCCCAGATGATGAAGAGTCAACAGTACGTAAGCGTTTAGCTATTTATCACGAACAAACTAAGCCACTAGTTGAATTTTATCAAACAGAAGCTAAATCTGGAAATTGTCAGTACTTAACTGTTGATGGTACACAAGCGGTTGAAGCGGTTAATGCTTTATTAAGTGAAAAGTTAACTTAATGGTTATTTCTTAGTTTTTAGAGGGTTATATTAATAAAAACTCGCCTCGGCGAGTTTTTTGTTTTAGGCTTTGGGGAAATAACCAATAATTAAGAATTTTATAGATGAATTTATCAATTGATTTAACAATTACCGCATTTTATGCAAGCTTACTCACGCTAGTTTTTCTTAGTTTATCTTTTAATATTATTAGATTACGTATGAAATTAAAAATTGGTGTTGGTGATGGTGGGGAAAAACAGCTTATTAAAGCAACTAGAGTGCATGGTAATTTTTCTGAATATATACCACTTTCATTAATATTATTAGCTGGTTATGAGTTAAGTGGTGCTAATAGTAGTTGGTTGCATGTTTTAGGGGCTTTGTTATTACTAGGGCGAATATTGCATGTTGTCGGGTTAACTAAATCTATTGGCACTTCTATACCGCGTTTTGTTGGTATGGTTTCTACTTTTCTTGTTTTGCTTATTCTTGCAATAGAAAATATTAGAATATTTCTAATAACTTAAGAGCTTTTTGTCATAGCAATATGGGGAATGCCGTCTTCAAGGTACATTTCTGAAGCTTGATTGAAACCATGTTGTAGGTAAAAGTCAGACAAATGTTGTTGGGCTGAAATTTTAATATTTTGCCCATCAAAGTACTGCTGACATAAGTTTAATCCTTTACGCATTAGTTCATGACCTAAACCTGTGTCTCGGGCTTGCTCTGCAATTGCTACACGCCCAATGCTTATATGATTTTTATAACTTTGTCCTTGGGCTAATATACGCAAATAAGCAACTAGGGTATCATTTTGATACCCTAAAACATGCAGCGTTTCTTTATCTCTATCTAATTGGTTTTTAGCGCTATCAAGATCAGGATAATAACAAGTTTGTTCAACTACAAACACATCAATACGTAATTTTAATAAATCATATAATTGATTAAGAGATAACTCACTAAAATGCTTAACTTGCCATGTGGTTTTAGCGTTCATATATAATTATCAAATCGTTAATTTATTTAAAAAATTATTTATTATGACGCTCTTGCAATACAGCCATCACTTCAGATAAATCAATTTTTTGATCGGCAAGTAAAACAAGGGTGTGATAAAACAAATCAGCACATTCACCTAATAAGTCTTCTTTAGTTTCAGCGACAGCAGCAAGCGCAACTTCAACACCCTCTTCACCGACTTTTTGCGCCATTTTGGTAGTGCCGCGTGAGAATAAGTGTGCAGTGTAGCTTTCTTTAGGATCGTCACCTTTTCGGCTGGCAATCACTTGTTCAAGTTGGCTTAAAAAGTTTTGTTGCGTTAGTTTTTGTTCAGGAAAACAAGACTCTGTGCCTAAGTGGCAACTAGGGCCTATAGGCTCACAGGCAATTAATAAACTGTCTTGGTCGCAGTCAGCCAGTACTTGTTTAACATTTAAAAAATGGCCAGAGGTTTCACCTTTTACCCAAAGTGCTTGTTTTGAGCGGCTAAAAAAAGTGGCTTTACCTGATTCAAATGTTGCTGCTAATGACTCTTTACTCATATAGCCTTGCATTAATACCGCACCAGTTGCGCTATGCTGAATAATAGCAGGAATAAGGTTATCCATTTTCTGCCATGCCAGTTCATTAATTTTATCATTTGTTACTAACATGGTCTTACCTCAATGTTTTGTGATTTTAAATAAGTTTTTAAATCGCTTATTGGGATGATGCCTTTATGAAAAACAGATGCGGCCAAAGCACCGTCAACATCCGCTTGTTGATAAGCATCTCTAAAGTGCTCAATAGTACCTGCACCACCAGAAGCGATTAATGGTACGTTACAAACATCTCTAGCTTGTTTTAGTTGTTTAATATCGTAACCTTGACGAACACCGTCTTGGTTCATACAGTTAAGTACAATTTCGCCTGCGCCTAAGCTAACTACTTTTTTTATCCAGTCAAAGGTAGTCCAACTCGTTTTTTGTGTACGCTTTTCATCACCAGTAAATTGATAAACTTGATATTGCCCTTGTCCGTCATTGGCATCTTTATTATAGAAACTGTCAATACCAATCACCACGCATTGCTGACCAAAGTGATCAGCAAGACGCGAGATAAGTGTTGGGTCACGAAGTGCAGGGGAGTTAATACTAATTTTATCAGCGCCCATCATTAATATTTCTTTTGCATCCGCTTCGCTTTTAATTCCACCAGCGACACAAAAAGGAATATCAATAACTTCAGCAATACGGCTAACCCAGCTTTTATCTACCACACGACCATCACTGCTTGCGGTAATATCATAAAAAACCAATTCATCGGCGCCAGCCTCAGCATACTTTTGTGCTAACGGGACAATATCGCCAATAATTTCGTGATTTCTAAATTGAACGCCTTTAACAACTTTACCATCGCGAACATCTAAGCAAGGAATTATTCTGCGGGCCAACATGCGATAGCCTCCTCAAGGGTGAATTTACCTTCTAACAGTGAGCGACCTAAAATAACGCCGCTAACGCCTGAGCCTATTAGCGCTTTAATATCGTTTAAAGAGCCAATGCCGCCAGAAGCTTGCCATTGAATACTTGGATATTTTTTACAAAGCTCGATATAAAGGTCAACATTAGAGCCTGAAAGTGTGCCATCTTTAGAAATATCAGTGCAAAGAATATGCTGGATGCCAGCATCAATATAAGCATCGAGTAAGTCTTCTAAATTAACGCCACTGTCTTCAATCCAACCGTGGGTGGGTAGAGTTTTATTGCCTTGTTCATCAATTTTTATATCAAGCGCTAAAACAATTTTTTCACCGCCATAGGTTTTTAACCACTCAAGTACTAATTCTGGCTGCTTGATAGCAAGAGAGCCAATAACTACGCGAGTAGCGCCTAAGTCTAGCAGTTGCTTAACGTCATCTTCACAACGAATACCACCGCCAACTTGGGTGATCATAGTGTCATGATTCACAACTGTTTTAAGGGTTGAAAGTTGGCGTTTGGTGCTATCTTTCGCGCCATCTAAGTCAACAAAATGCATAACCGTAGCACCAGCTGAAAAATAAGCTTGTTGGCGTTCTTGAACTGTATATTGATAATTGGTTCTTTGATTGTAATCGCCTTGAAAAAGACGTACTACTTCACCGTTGATCAGATCGATTGCAGGGATCATCATAAGCTAATAAGCTCCTGTGGCTCTAATTCTAAGAAATTTTGAATGATTTTACTACCTAATGCGCCAGAGCGTTCAGGGTGAAATTGACAACCAATAAAGTTATCTTTGCCGATAATAGCAGAAAACTCACTACCATATTGGCAACTTGCCAAGGTATATTCGCTAAGTGGTGCGGCAAAACTATGAACAAAATAAAAGTAGTCGTCAACACTAATGCCTTTTAAAACTGGGTGCTCAGCAACGGTAGTTAATGTGTTCCAACCCATGTGCGGTAAGCGATTACCTTGGGCATTTAATGGCTCAACTGAGGTCGGAATAATGTTTAAGCACTCAATTGAATTTTTTTGAGAGCCTTCAGTTGTGCTTATACCTTCAGTAGAAGAGCGTGTCATTAACTGCATACCTAAACAAAAACCTAAAACAGGTTGCGTTAAGTTTTGTAGCGTTTCAACTAAGCCCTTTTCAATAATATTTTCCATGGCGTGTTTTGCACTACCAACACCTGGGAAAATAACCTTGTCTGCAGCTTTTATTTGCTCAATATCATCGGTAATAGTGACGGTAAAACCTAAACGTTCAACTGCAAATTTAACGGATGATAAATTTGCACAGCCAGTATCAACAATAATGTTACTGTATTGCTTAACTTTTGTCATTACAGCGTACCTTTTGAGCTAGGTAATTCGTCACCATCTACTTTAATTGCTTGACCTAATGCACGACCAAATACTTTAAATAAGCTTTCTACTTGGTGATGACAATTGCCTTTGCTTGTTGATAAGTGCAAAGTAATTAGCATTGAATCAGCTAGTGAACGGAAAAAGTGCGGAACCATTTGAGTAGACATAGTGCCAACATTTTCTGATGTAAATTCAGCGTCAAATTCAAGCCATGGGCGGCCTGATAAATCAATGGCACACTCTGCACGACACTCATCCATAGGTAATACAAAGCCAAAGCGGCCAATACCACGTTTGTCACCTAACGCTTCTTTTAATGCTTGCCCTAAAGCTAGGGCGGTATCTTCAACGCTGTGGTGTTCATCAATGTGATAATCGCCACTGACACTACATTGCAGGTTAAATCCGCCATGAGTGGCAATTTGATCTAACATGTGATCAAAGAAACCTAAACCTGTGTCTATTTTACTACCACCTTTTTTATCTAAATTCACCGTAATAGTAATATCGGTTTCTTTAGTGGTTCTGGTCACTGTAGCGGTGCGAGGCTGCTCTAATGACGCAAGTATTTGCTCGCTAACTTGTGCCCAGTTTAAGGTGTCTCTGTTGTACTTAATGCCAACAATACCCATGTTGGCGGCAAGTCCCATATCGGTTTCTCTGTCGCCAATTACATAAGAATTGGTGAAATCAACACGGCCTTGTTGTAAATAATCACTGACTAAGCCTAGTTTTGGTTTACGACAGTTGCAGTTGTCTTCATCAAAGTGAGGGCATAGTAATACGTCTTGAAAAGTAATGCCTTGAGATGAAAATATTGCCATCATTTTATCATGAGGAAGATCAAAATCTGCTTGAGGAAAGCTATCTGTTCCTAAGCCATCTTGGTTTGACACCATGACTAATTTGAAGCCTTTAGTTTGTAATTTTAATAACTCAGGAATAACGTTTGGTTCAAATACCAATTTTTCTAACGTGTCGAGTTGCTTATCTATAATAGGCTCTTCAACTAAGGTGCCGTCACGGTCGATAAATAAAATTTTCTGCTGCTTGTTGCTCATGGTCTTAGGTTACCTAGTAAAGCTTCTTTAAGTTGTGTTATCTCTTGTTCGTTGCCAATGCTAATGCGTAAACAGTTTTCTAGCTGCATTTGTTTAGATTGATCACGGATCAAAATATTATTTTTTACTAATAAATCAAAAATTCGTGTTTTTTCACTCTGGCTTATACAGCGAAATAAGATGAAATTTGCATCACTAGCAAATACTTCACTACACCAATCTTGTTCGTTAAGCCAAGTTGATAGGTTTGCTTTTATTTTATTACAATCTTGCACGCGTTTAGTCATTTTATCTAAATCAGTGCTTAGCGCTAAACTGGCTATTTCAGCAACAGGCGCTGAAATAGGGTAAGGAGCAATCACTTTGCTGAGTAAGGTAATAATGTCTGAGCTTGCAAGCGTAAAGCCACACCTAAGCCCTGCAAGCGCAAATGCTTTTGATAGTGTTCTTAGTACAATAACATTGTCATACGCTTTTAGTAGCGACACACTAGTTTGCTCTGGTGAGAACTCTATGTAGGCTTCATCTACTACAACAATAGCATTATCTTTAAATAATTCGATGGCCTGAATTATTTGCTCTTTTGGTAGTAGGTTACCTGTTGGGTTACCCGGTGAGCATAAAAATACTACTTTAACTTTGCCTATGTGTGATTGTAAGCTTGTTAAGTTTAATTGATTGTTAACCAAAGGTACTTTAACTATGCCAGCACCATGATTTTCTGCGCTGATGGCATACATACCGTAAGTGGGTGGACAAATTAATATATTGTCTTGGTATGCGCGACAAAAACTACGAATAATTAATTCTATGCCTTCGTCTGCGCCTCGGGTGGCTAATATTTGTGAACGTTCAAGACCGCAGTAGTTGCTATAAGCGTTAAGTAAATTATCGGGTTGAAAATCAGGGTAACGGTTAATATTGTCGCTACTTATTTGATATTCACCTGTGCCTGGCGCTTCATTGGCATTTAACCATAACTTTTCTTCGCCTGATGCTTCAGCGCTAGAAAAAAGACGACGAGCTGATTGGTAAGGCACCATGTCAACAAGCTCTGCTCGGGCAAGCTTAGTTATTAAGTTAGTTATTAAGTTAGGCATTACTTATCTTCCAACCGAATGGTCACGGCTCTTTGGTGAGCGTCTAACCCTTCGGCATCGGTTAATTCGATAATACACTCAGCTAAGTTTTTTAAGCCTGTTTTACTGATTTCTTGTACGGTAAAACGACGAGAAAAATCAGCTAGAGATAAACTTGAAATCACTTTTGAATAACCATAAGTTGGTAAAACATGGTTCGTTCCGCTAGCATAATCACCCGCAGATTCTGGCGTGTAAGCACCAACAAAAATAGAGCCAGCATTGCGTAAGTCTGTTAATAATGCTTGTGCATTTTCAGTTTGAATTATTAAATGCTCAGGGCCATAACGGTTAGATACTTCAACCGCTTGTGCCATATCTTTGGTTAAAATTAATCGAGACTGTTTTAACGCTTGCTCGGCTATTTCACGTCTTGATAACAACGCAACTTGTACTGTAAGTTCATTGGAAACTTTTGCGATTAATTCTTTACTATCAGTTAATAGAATAACTTGGCTGTCTGCGCCATGTTCAGCTTGAGATAATAAATCAGCAGCAATAAAAGCCGCATTAGCCTTTTTATCACCAATCACTAATACTTCAGATGGGCCAGCAGGCATATCAATAGTAAAACCAGCAACTTGTTGAGAAAGTTGTTTTTTGGCTTCGGTAACATAACGGTTTCCAGGACCAAATACTTTATTCACGGCTGGAATGCATTCTGTGCCGTAAGCTAGTGCTGCAATAGCTTGCGCGCCACCTATAGTATAAATTTCAGTAATACCACACAGCTCGGCGGCTACCAATATTTCATTGGCTAATTGGCCATTTTTATCAGGAGGACAAACTAATACGGTACGTTTACAGCCTGTAAGTTGTGCGGGTACGCCTAACATTAATACTGTTGATGGCAATGGTGCACTACCTGCGGGAATATATAAACCAACACTTTCAATGGCTTCAGTTTTTAACGTACAACGAACACCAGGACAAGTTTCAACAGATATATCTGTTGGTGTTTGCGCGCTGTGAAAACGCTTTATTTGTTCATAGGCGGTATTAATTGCTTTAAGACGTTTATCGGTTAATGCCAACTTTGCTTGCTTAACTTGTTCGGCTGTTACCGATAACGTTGATAAAGCAATGCCGTCAAACTGTTCGGTTAACGAAAATAATGCCTTATCTCCTTGCTTTTGCACTTGCGATAAAATGTTAGCCACTTGTGTTGATAACAAAGCATTATCCGCAATAGCTGGGCGAGCAAGTGCATCGCTTTTTTGTTGTTCAGATGTTGTTTGCCAATCGATTATTTGTTTACCGAAAAGTTGAGTATTCATAATTTTCTCTAAATCTTTACTACATTAACTTCGTGTTAATTCATTTAACTCGCAGGTAGTTGGTTCAAGGGCAAAGAGAAAGCACGGAGTTGACGCCAGTCAATGAGTACTTTCGATGCCGACCTTGGGCAAACTAACCAGAGGTTAAGGAATTTAGCCCATCATTTTCTCAATTGGCATAACAAGTATTGAATTACAGCCTAATTTTTTCAACGCTTCCATGGTTTCCCAAAAGAAGGTTTCAGTAGCTACAACATGCACAGCAACTAAATCATCACGACCTGCAAGTGGTAAAATGGTTGGCGTTTCTTTGCCTGGCATTAATGCACTTACTTCATTAATCATATTTTTTGGTGCGTGCAGCATTATATATTTGCTTTCTTTCGCTTTCATCACCCCTTGAATACGAGGAAGTAAAGTATCTAATATTGCTTGTTTTTCATCACCTAAAGCTTCAGAGCGTTGAATCAAGGATGCTTTAGAGCGAAATACTTCAGCCACTTCTTTTAAACCATTAGCTTCAAGCGTTGCACCCGTAGACACTAAATCACAAATGCCATCGGCTAAACCCACTCTTGGTGCCACTTCAACAGAGCCTTTTAATAAACAAAACTCAACGTTAATATTATTATCTTTAGCAAAACGATTTAATAATTGAGGGTAGGTCGTTGCAAAACGCAAACCATCTAAACACTGTAAACCTGTGTATTCAAATTCTTCAGGCATAGCGATTGAAAAACGACACCCACCAAAGTTTAAAGGCGTTGTTTTAATATAATTATTTTTGCTACCAATGAGCTCGCGTGATAACTCTTCTTCTTCAAGTGTATTGTCACCAACAATGCCTAAGTCACAAACTCCATCCATAACTAAACCTGGAATATCGCTACTGCGTACTCGCATAATATCGATAGGCATATTTTTAACATGAGCAAGTAAACGACGATCGCTAACATTAAGTTTTAAGCCGCAAAGCTTTAATAACTTTTGTGTGTCGTCACTAAGACGTCCTGATTTTTGCATTGCTATGCGTAAACGTGGCTCTGATGTTGTCATTTTGTTCAATTCCTAATTTATAAGTTTTTAATGCGAAATATATATACAATTTTCAGGGGCATAAAATGTGAGAAACCCCCGAAAGATTTCAAGCTCTTTCGGGGGTTATAAATTTGTATATTTAGTTTAACTCCACGAAAGGCTTTTGCCCATCGTGGTTTCTTCTTTATTTATTATATAAAGGCAAAACCTGAATGGACTAGTCCATATGATGGTGATGATGTCGGTTACTTAGGTTGATAATCAGGTTAAAAATCATAATATGTTAACTCATAATAAATGATGTATTTTCTTTAATACGGCTAGGGTACTGATAAACCTATTTAGCTTCAAGGAATAAATAGCCATTCTTTATGATGTTTTGTTATATGGTACAGCCCTAGAGTTATTACTCTTTTAATTTGGATGATTAAGTACCTCTACCTTGTTGTGGTTTACCTTGCAACTTCCATTAACCGCAACCCGTTTCCGTACATTAATTGGCTCTGCAATAAATGATTACCATTGATCCGTGTTAATAGTGCTTTGATTTTTGTTGTGGTATAGAAGTTAAAAAATTTGATTCATAAATATCCTTATTTATTGTGATAACCCGTTTATACCAATCAGCATAGTTAATTTGCGCGTTTTCAACAGAAAAATCGTAAATATATAGAATAAAAATAGAAGCAGATTTTATTAAGTTAATAAGCTATTGATATATTAGGAGTATAGGGATATTGTACAA
>JADGDH010000088.1 GCA_016745015.1 Colwellia sp. | reverse complement strand
GCAATTTTGGCTGCTATCATTATAGTTGGAGCATTAGTATTACCACTAATTAATGTAGGCATTATTGAGGCGTCTATCACGCGTAAGTGTTGTATTCCATGAACTTTTAAATTGTTATTAACAACCGCCATATCATCATTGCCCATTTTACAAGTGCCTACAGGGTGGTAGATGTTATTTGCTTTGTTTTTCACAAACTCTAAAATTTCTTCATCACTTTGTGTATTATCACCAGGGAGTATTTCTTTACCGTTATTTTCATTGAGTGGTGCTTGAGATAAAATTGAACGAGCAATTTTAACGGCTTGGATCATATCTTTTTGATCATCTTCATGAGTAAGCATATTAGAAATTATTTTGGGGTGTAAGCTTGCTTTATTACCATATAAGGTAACACTGCCACGACTTTTAGGGCGTAATAAACAAGTGTGCATTGATACACCATAATTGAGTAGCATTTTTAAATCTCGACCATGATCATCAAATGCAGAAGGAATAAAATGTAGCTGTAAATCAGGTCGTGACAAACTCGGTCTTGATTTAATAAATCCTCCAGACTCAGCTACTGCAGAGGTTAAAATGCCACTGCGTTTTTTCTTAAAGTATTTTAATGCTTGTTTGAATATCCACCAAGCAGCCTTGGGGCGAATCGCTAATAACTCATCACGTTTATGGTGAGTTACAATAACAATGTCAGGATGATCTTGTAAGTTTTGACCAACACCCGCTAATTCATGTACTAAAGGAATATCGTGTTCAGCTAATACGTCTTTTGGACCTACGCCTGAAAGCATTAATAATTGTGGAGAGTTGAAAGCGCCAGCACTTAATAATACTTCTTTTTTGGCAAAAATATTATGCTTATGACCTTTAACCTTATAACAAACGCCTGTTGCCACTTTATTCTCATCAATGAGTAGCTTTTGAACGTGTGCGTCAGTAATTACCGTTAAATTTGAACGGTTTAAATTAGGGGTTAAAAATGCTTTGGCGGCACTACAACGCTGCCCATTAATTTGGGTCATTTGGTAATATCCAACACCTTCTTGATTATGATCATTAAAGTCGTCATTAAGAGGGAAGCCAGCTTGTTGGGCACTTAGAATAAAGTCGTCATGGATAGGAGGTTTTGATTGTGAATCTGCAACATTGAGAGGGCCATTGACGCCATGCAAATCACTTTCACCACGTTCTTGATGTTGAGTACTTTTAAAATAGGGCAATACATCATCAAATGACCAGCCATCATTACCGAGCGCTGCCCAATGATCATAATCTTCTTTTTGTCCCCGCACATAAAGCATGGCATTAATAGAGCTACTACCGCCTAAAGTTCTGCCTCGTGGATTAAATATTTGTCTATTATTTAGTGATGCTTCAGGGGCTGAGTTAAATTGCCAATTAAACACTTTATCCTTCATCAATTCGACAAGACCTATCGGCATATGAATGCTCCAATGCTTATCTTTAGATCCTGATTCTAATAAACACACTTGATAATTACCACACGCTGATAATTTATCAGCCAAAACACAGCCAGCGGAACCAGCGCCAATAATAATAAAATCAAAATTGTTCATTAAATTTTCCTAAATCTATTTGAATTTGACAAGTCAAACCACTATGGAATAAATAGCCCTCCTTTTCAATAGCATAATTAAAAAACGCCTATCAAAATCAATTGATAAGCGTTTATATTATAGGAATTCGTTTTATTCATAGAATATGATACAAAGTAGAGAACTAAAGTATTATAATCCTAAAACTTGTTTTCCTTGCTTGAATACAATATCAACAGGAATGTTAGCTGTTTCTAAACGAGCCAAATCCGCTGCTAATGTTTCACTAATAACACCTTTACTGGCAACTAATTTTTCAACACCTTGATAATCTCCATTGCCTTGCAGTGTTAAAATTAATTTAGACAGAGAATCAATGGCAGCTGTCATTTTTTCTATATTTACGCTGTATAGGCCTTGCTCACTACGACTAAATGCTCCTTTTTCTTGGAAATAATTAAAACGAACCATGTTAGCTTTACCGTGAGCACTAGATGCACCAAAACGCACTGAACGGAATATGCCAGCCATAAAGGTGGTGTAATATTCTTCAAGTTTCCCCTCAGTAATTACCCCTTTTTCTAACAATTGGCGGATCATATATAATCCCAAAATATCCGCTTTACCTTCTTCTAGCGCACTGGCATGTTCTTTTAATGATTGGCGTACTGTTCTTTTGCCGTTAAGTGTGTTCTTGATACCTAAACCATGAGCAACTTCATGAAACATAGTATTTGCAAAGAAACCAGTAAAAGTCACATTTTTCCGTTGTTCAGGCACAATTAAGGTATCAGTGATGGGTAGCATGATTGTATCGAACTTGGCACGCATAGCATTTTTAAGTTGCAAGCGGCGAGTCCCTTTTTTTAACTGTACTTGTTCATCATTAGGTAAATTAATAGCAATGGTTTTACTGCCTGCATTTGAATGGCCACCGTAATAAATAACATCATAAGCATTCAAATCAGCATCAGAGCCAGGCACTTCGGCTTTGTATTTTTTCGGTACAGGTAATTCTTTTTGTAGCTCAGGCAAATATTGTGCGTATTTAGCTAGCTTTTCGCTCCATGATAAATCTTTAATTAATACATATGCTTCAAAAGCAGCCCTATAGCCATATAATTGATCTTCATAATTTTCTATTGGACCAATAACGACATCAATAGGATTATTCTTCATATCCATCCATGCAAAATCTGATGCTTGATATTCATCAGTACGTAATGCTTGAGCGCGCATAGCTAGGTAATTGGCAAAGTCTTTATCATCAGCCAATGTAGATGCCTTTTCTAAAATAGCAGCAGCACGATTAATTTCATCACTATACAACTCAGAGTAAGCTATAGTTATTAGCTGTCCTTGATCATCGCGACTAATGATTGAATATAGACCATCCTTTTCTGCTAAAGCTGCTTGTTCAAACTCCGCTTTAGTCATATCTTTCGGATAAAATTCTGCTCCGTGAGCTTTAGTGTCATTTTGTGTTAAAAAGATTTTGTCGCCATCTAACCGATCCCAAGGGCCATAATTAATTTCAGCGAAGCGGCGAACTTTTTCATCTTTAATTGCGGCTAAAAATGTTTTTTTATCTTGTGAAAAGGCTTGCTGCCAAAACAAGTCATCCATAATTTTAGAGGCATCAATTAATAACGCTAACATTTGCCTTTGATTGGTTGATAAATGGCTTAAATCAGCTGAAAGAGTCACTTCTTTATAAATATCTAAGCGATTATTAAACTCAGGAATTAATTGAGGAGATGTTTGTTGATTTTTGGCTAAAGTATCTTTTGGAGAAACAATTGAAGATTCATTGTTACAAGCGGTTAGGGTTGTTACAGCAGCGAGTATAATGGCTGCAATTGTAGTGTGTTTTGTTGTTAACTTATTCGTTTTTAGAAAAATCATAATCGTTCTCAATTGTTATTTAACTTTTATTCTGGCAAGAAGACTAAAAAAAAATGTCAGGAAGTGCAATAGAAGAGGTAAAGAAAAAGATTATTTTAGTGTAAATAGTCTTAAATTTTAGGTATAAAAAAACCGACAAAAGTCGGTTTTTACATTTACCTAGTAGGTAACAATATTTTTCATAAAAAATAATATACTTTGCTTATAAAAATTTTATAAAACCTAAGTCTTATAAAGCTTTAACAGCAGCATTTAAACGGCTCTTACTACGAGCAGCTCTATTTTTATGAATTAGACCTTTAGTTGCGTAACGATCTAGAATTGGTGTTGCAGCAGCTAATTCTTTAGTTGCTACTTCTTTGTCACCAGCTTCAATAGCTGCGATTACTTTTTTAACTAAAGTACGCATTAATGAGCGACGACTTGCATTGTTTTGACGGCGCTTTTCCGATTGTACTGCGCGCTTCTTAGCTTGCTTTGAGTTAGCCAAGGTGACTCCTAAAGTATGTGATGTATAAGCTTAAATTTAAGGCGACGAAATATGCCTGTTTTTTAGCTGGTTGTCAAATGTTTTAATTGCCTATTTAATAAAATAACAAATAATGATTATTTAAAAAAAGCAATTACAAAGAATATTGTTGGCATTTACTAAAAAGTAGTTAACCAAGTATGTTGTGAACAACGTAAGTATACATTGTTTATATAGTCAAAATCATTACATAATAACGTTTATTATAATGCTATTTTTTATAGATAGATTTCGAGGGTTTTGTTTTTGAGTAAAAAGTTAATTAAATCAGGACTAATAGTTAGCGCTATGACCTTGATTTCCCGTGTATTAGGGCTGGTACGAGACATTGTTATTGCTAATGTGATGGGGGCAGGTGTGATGGCAGATGTATTTTTGTTTGCCAATAAGATCCCAAATTTTTTTAGACGCCTTTTTGCTGAAGGTGCTTTTGCACAGGCTTTTGTGCCTGTATTAAGTGAATACCACACCAAAGACGAAGCTAATGCTCAAAATAGTGAAGAAGCTCCCCTTGAAGAGACTCGGCGATTAATTGCACAAGTGTCAGGAACTTTAGGCGTTATTATTACTGTTGTTACTTTGTTCGGCATGTTGGCATCACCCTTGTTTGTTATTTTATTTGGTGGGGGTTGGTTTGTTGATTGGTTCAATAATGGCCCGGATAGCGCTGGCGGTGAAAAATTTGAATTAGCGGCAAGTTTATTGAAAATCACCTTTCCTTATCTCTGGTTTATTAGTTTCACTGCGCTTGCAGGCGCTATTTTGAATACTATGGGACGATTTGCTGTTGCTGCGTTTACGCCTGTGTTGTTGAATATTGCGATAATATTAATGGCTTTATATGGTGCTAAATATACTCAAAGTCCTGCTTATGCATTAGCTTGGGGAGTATTTTTTGGTGGTTTAATTCAGTTTCTCTTTCAAATTCCTTTTTTGTATAAAGCGAATGTTCTCGTTAAGCCTTGTTGGTCTTGGCACAGTAACGGTGTAACTAAAGTTCGAAAATTAATAATTCCTGCGCTGTTTGGTGTTTCGGTTACTCAAATTAATTTATTGCTTGATACCCTAATAGCAAGTTTTTTAATCACTGGCTCTATCAGTTGGCTTTATTACGCAGACAGGTTATTAGAATTTCCTTTAGGATTGTTTGGTATTGGTATTGCTACCGTAGTTTTACCTAGTTTATCTAAGCTACACAGCAAAAATGATCCTAAACAATTTACCGCTACGTTAGATTGGGGGATTAAAGTTATCAGTTTGTTTGGTTGGCCTGCTCTAGCAGGATTAATGGTGTTAGCACAGCCCATCATTATGGTGCTTTTTATGCGAGGAGAGTTTACTCAAACAGATGTTTTACAAGTATCAATGGCACTGTTTGCTTATCTTTCAGGTTTGTTAAGTTTTATGTTTATTAAGGTTTTGGCGCCAGGGTATTACGCAAGGCAAGACACTAAAACGCCCGTTAAAATAGGCATAAAAGCTATGGTGGCAAATATGGCGTTTAACTTAATGTTAGCGCCATTTTTTGGTTATGTTGGTTTGGCAATTGCTACAACAATGTCGGCCACATTAAATGCTTGGCTATTATATCGAGGATTGAAACAAGCGCAGGTTTATCATTTATCAAGGAATACTAAAATATTTATTGGTAAATTAATATTAGCTGCTAGCGTAATGGCATTAGTGGTTTATCAATTATCATATGATTTTGATACTTGGCTTTCTTTAAGTTTTTTTGAGCAAGTTTTACAATTAATTCTTTGTATTAGCGCAGGTTGTTTAAGTTACTTTTTAGTTATCTTTTTCTTGGGTGTTCGTCTTAATGATTTTAAAGTGAAAAACTAAGGCGAAAAGCTGAAAATAAAAACACTTGAAGTGCTGATTATTATTACTCTTTAATATATAATTCGGCGATTTATTTTTACAAACAGTTTTATAAGAAACTAATGTAAAGGTTTTTAGTCTTTAATAGGTAATATAAACAGCAATGCAGCTAGTTCGTGGTATACACAATATTCAGCCAGAAGATCATGGTTGTGTATTAACTATAGGTAATTTTGATGGTGTTCATAAGGGACATCAACGAGTTATCTCTGCATTAGTGACTAAAGCAAAAGCGCTTAACTGTGTTGCGGCTGTTTTGGTATTTGAACCACAACCACAAGAATTATTTTCGCCCGATAAAGCACCTGCAAGGCTTTGTCGTTTACGTGATAAATATGCATTATTAGCTGAGTTAGGTGTGCAACGCCTTATTTGTGTTAATTTTAACCTTAAATTTGCTAGCCAAAGCGCAGAGCAATTTATTGAGCATTTATTGGTTGAAAAGTTAGGTATTAAACATTTAATTGTTGGGGATGATTTTCATTTTGGCAAAAATCGCCTAGGTAATTTTGCCATGCTGTATCAGGCAGGAAAAACTTTTGATTTTGAGGTTACCGACACTGCCAGTTGTAAAATGGAAAATTGTCGTGTTAGCAGTACGGCAATTAGAGAAGCATTAGAACAAGACAATTTAGTCGATGTTGAAAATATGCTCGGTAGACCTTATTCAATTATAGGTAAGGTGTTTCATGGTGATAAACGTGGTCGACAGTTAGGCTTTCCAACCGCAAATGTTCTATTAAAAAGATGTAATTCCCCTTTAAATGGTGTATTTGCTGTTAAAGTGAAAATAAATGGTAGATCCTTTAATGGTGTTGCTAATATTGGTGCCAGACCAACCATTAATGGTGTTAGGCAACAATTAGAAGTTCATGTTTTTGACTTCAGTGATAATATTTATGGTCAGTGTATAGAAGTAGTGATTATAAAAAAACTTCGTCAAGTGATGAAGTTTGATAACTTAGCTGCGTTAACTACGCAAATTAAGTTAGATAGTGAACAAGCGAAACAAGTATTAAATAATGTAGGCTAGACAATATAGATCAGGCATAAGCCTGATAATTTAAAAATTTAAATAACCGGATAATGATTTAAATGAGTGATTACAAACAAACCTTAAACTTACCTGCAACGCCATTTGCGATGAAAGGTAATATGGCAAACCGTGAACCTAACATGCTCAAAGAGTGGGCTGCTAAAGATTTGTACGGAAAAATTCGTGCAGCAAAAAAAGGTAAAAAATCATTCATTTTGCATGATGGTCCTCCATACGCCAATGGTAGTATTCATCTTGGTCATGCGGTAAATAAAATATTAAAAGATATTATTGTTAAATCAAAAACCTTATCTGATTTCAATTCGCCTTACGTACCTGGTTGGGATTGCCATGGTTTACCTATTGAGCTTATGGTTGAGAAAAAAGTTGGCAAGCCGGGCCATAAAGTTTCTGCCAGTGTTTTTCGTGAAAAATGTCGTGAGTATGCAGCCAAGCAAGTAAATGCCCAACGAGATGATTTTAAACGGTTAGGTGTTTTTGCTGATTGGGAAAAACCTTATCGTACGATGGATTTTGATACTGAAGCGAATATTATTCGTTCGTTAGGTAAAATTGCTGAAAACGGTCACTTACATCAAGGCTTCAAGCCAGTACATTGGTGTACAGATTGTGGTTCTTCTTTGGCAGAAGCTGAAGTGGAGTACAAAGATAAACAATCGCCTGCTATTGATGTGAAATTTACAGCTGTAGACCAAAAAATAGCAGATAAATTTAGTCATCCAGAGCAGCATGAAGGTGAAGGGGCAGTTTCTGTTGTCATCTGGACAACAACACCTTGGACACTACCAGCTAACCGCGCAGTTTCAGTGCATCCTGAAGTAGAGTATACGTTAGTACAGTGTGAAACAGAGCAAGGGGGAGAGCGTTTGATTTTAGCTTCTGACCTAGTGGCTTCATGTATGGACAGGTTTGGTATAGATAAATACCACGCATTAGGCTTTTGTAAAGGTAGCGATTTAGATTTAGCTCAACTTAAACATCCATTTTATGATTTTACTGTGCCTGTTATTTTAGGTGAACATGTTACCACTGACTCAGGCACAGGTTGTGTACATACTGCGCCTGGTCACGGTGTAGAAGATTTTGTTGTCGGTAAGTTGTATGATTTAGAAGTAGCAAACCCTGTGGGTGCAAACGGTGTTTATTTAGACGATACGCCGTTGTTTGCTGGTCAACATGTATTTAAAGCGAATGCCAATGTTGTTGAAACATTAAAAGAGCATGGCACATTATTACATCATCATGCATTAGAACATTCTTACCCTCATTGCTGGCGTCACAAAACACCATTGATTTTCCGTGCAACGCCACAGTGGTTTATTAGTATGGATAAAAAAGGTTTACGTCAAGATTCGCTTAAAGAAATTGAAAAAACACAATGGATCCCTGATTGGGGTCAACGTCGCATAGAATCAATGGTTGAAGGCCGTCCAGATTGGTGTATTTCACGTCAACGTACGTGGGGCGTGCCAATGGCATTGTTTATTCATCAAGATACTGGTGCTTTGCATCCACGTAGCATCGAATTAATTGAATCGGTAGCAAAACGTGTTGAAGAAAAAGGTATACAAGCATGGTTTGATTTAGAGGCCAGCGAGCTTATTGGCAATGATGCCAAAGAATATATTAAAGTACCTGATACCTTAGATGTATGGTTTGACTCTGGCACAACGCATTACTCGGTAATTAATGCGCGTGAAGAATTTGATGGTATTGCAGATTTATATCTTGAAGGATCAGACCAACATCGTGGTTGGTTTATGTCGTCAATGATATCTTCTGTTGCTATGAATGGTAAAGCTCCGTATAAGCAAGTGCTTACTCATGGCTTTGTTGTTGATGCTAACGGACACAAAATGTCTAAGTCATTGGGCAATGTGATTACGCCAAAAGAAATTACTAATACTTTAGGTGCTGATATTTTGCGCTTGTGGACAGCATCAGTAAATTATACCCAAGAGATAACTGCTGGTGATGAAATATTCAAACGCCAAGCAGATGCTTATCGTCGAATCCGAAATACCTCACGTTTCTTATTATCAAATTTAAATGGTTTTGAGCCTGCGCAGCATTCAGTTGCTTTTGACGACATGGTTGCACTTGATCGTTGGGTTGTTGATAAAGCGGCACATTTACAAGAAGAAATCATTACAGCCTATAATGAATATGAGTTCCATGTTGTTGTGCATAAATTAATGAATTTCTGCACAACAGAGCTAGGTGGTTTTTATTTAGATATCATTAAAGATAGACAATACACCGCTAAAACGGATTCAAATGCCCGTCGTTCTTGTCAAACTGCAATGTATTTAATTGCTGAAGCAATGACGGCTTGGATGGCGCCTATTTTATCTTTTACTGCCCAAGAAATATGGCAAGCACTGCCTACGCCAGCGACTGGTGAACGTGATGAGTTTGTTTTTACTGGTGTGTGGTTCGATGGTTTAACTACTATGCCAGAAAATACAGAGTTAGATAACAACTACTGGAGTGAGTTATTATTAGTGCGTGGTGAAGTGAACCGCGCATTAGAACTTGCCCGTAAAGAAAAAATAGTAGGAAAAGCCCTTGAAGCTCAAGTAACTTTATATACTACGGCTGATTTAGCGGTTAAGTTAGCGCAGTTGGGTGAAGAATTACGCTTTGTATTGATTACCTCAAAAGCAAATGTTGAAGTTATTTCTGATACTAACCAAGCTCCTGAAGACGCAACATCAACTGATGTTGAAGGCTTATGGTTATCGGTTTCTGCGGCAGAGGGTACTAAATGTGACCGTTGTTGGCATGTTACTGAAGATGTAGGCAGTGACGATACACACCCAGAACTTTGTGGCCGTTGTGTGATCAACGTTGATGGTGAAGGTGAGCAAAGAAAATATGCCTAGTACCTCTATAAAAAGGCTATTTACTGATACTGGGTTGCGTTGGCTTTGGCTAACGCTACTTTGTTTGATACTTGATCAAGTCACTAAACAAATGGTTGCAGGCTCATTTAATTTATATGAATCAATAAGCATACTGCCTATTTTTAGTCTTACCTATGTACATAATCTTGGCGCAGCTTTTAGTTTTTTAGCCGACCAAGGAGGGTGGCAGCGTTGGTTTTTTACTGCTATTGCCGCTATTGCTAGCATTGTTTTTACTGTTTGGTTAGCTAAAACACCTAGATCACAAACAATGTTAAGCATTGCGTTTGCATTAATGTTAAGCGGCGCGATGGGTAATCTAATTGATAGAGTATTATTTGGTTACGTTATTGATTTTTTAGATTTTCATTGGTCAGGTAAGCACTTTCCCGCTTTTAATGTTGCAGATTCAATGATTTTTATTGGTGCAGCCTTAATGATTTTAGACTCTTTCACCTCTGAATCTGAAGATTCAATGTAGGTAAGGGATTATTCCCACAATACTTATTAGAAGATAAATAATGACAATTGATAAAACCATTCAACCAGATTCAAGCATTTTAGTGCATATCACTATGAAACTTAGTGACGGCTCAGCAGCTGATAGCACTAAAGTTAATAACAAGCCCGCTAAAATTATTATGGGTGATCAAAGTATTTCTGCTGCTTTTGAAACACAATTACTAGGTATGTCAGCTGGCAATAGTAAAGAGTTTACCCTTGAAGCGGTAGATGCTTTTGGTGAGTCTAACCCTGACAATATTCATTATATGGATATTGATAAGTTTTCTGCTGAAGTACCAGCAAAAATCGGTAATATCATTACTTTTTCTCAACCAGGCGGTGAGTTGCCAGGTATGATTAAGGAAGTAAATGGCAATTCTGTAACTATTGACTTTAATCACCCTTTGGCAGGGCAACCAGTAACGTTTGTGATTGATTTAGTAGAAATATTATAAATGTAGTTTGGGTTTCAACCCGACAACTCAAAAAGAAAGAGTAAATCAATTGACTATTGGCGGAATAAATTCCGACCTATACTGAGATATTTATGGAAATTATTTTAGCAAACCCCCGTGGTTTTTGTGCAGGTGTTGACCGAGCTATTAGCATTGTTGACCGTGCTTTAGATTTATTTGGCGCACCAATTTATGTGCGTCATGAAGTAGTACATAACAAATTTGTCGTTGATGGTCTTAAAAGTCGAGGTGCTGTTTTTGTTGAAGAGCTTGATGAAGTACCAGATGATAGTACCGTTATTTTTAGTGCTCATGGGGTTTCTAAAGTAGTACGTAATGAAGCTAAAAAACGTGACCTAAAAGTATTTGACGCCACTTGTCCGCTCGTGACCAAAGTGCATATGGAAGTAGCCCGTGTAAGTCGAAAAAATATTGAATGTATATTGATTGGCCATGCAGGGCACCCTGAAGTTGAAGGCACTATGGGACAGTATGACAGTAAATCAGCAGGTATTTATTTAGTTGAATCTGCAGACGATGTTTCAAATCTTGAAGTGAAAGATCCTAAAAAATTATATTTTTGTAGTCAAACTACGTTATCGGTTGATGATACTTCAGATGTTATTGATGCATTAAAAGCAAAGTTCCCTTTGATTGAAGGTCCACGAAAAGATGATATTTGTTATGCCACTCAAAATCGCCAAGATGCTGTGCGCGCTATTGCTAGCCAAGTTGATTTGTTGTTAGTGGTAGGTGCAAAAAATAGTTCTAATTCAAACCGTTTAAGAGAAGTCTCAGAAAAAATAGGCACCACTTCTTACTTAATCGATACGGCAGACAATATTGAAATGTCGTGGTTAAAAGGCGTTAATAAAATTGGTGTTACGGCAGGTGCTTCTGCTCCAGCTATTTTAGTAAAACAAGTTATTGAAGCATTAAAAAACTTGGGTGGTCAAGAGGTTAATGAACACCCAGGTCGAGAAGAGAGTATTGTATTTGCAGTACCTGCAGAATTGCGCTAGTCTTAAGTTTTAAGTTGTTTGTAATTTAACCATTGTGATACATTTGCTGTAGTCTAATTTAAGTATGGGTATAGTGGATAAAAAAAGGTACAGACATATATTTCGGATGTATTTTTAAGGACGTTATACAGACAAAAAGGATATGGGTTGATGTTGTTCACGTTAGTGATTTTTAGCACATATAAATTTACCCAAGAGTTTTTAGCGATTGCAAAATTGACTCTCTCTTTTTTTATGCCTAAAAATGGTGTAATCTTAGTTGTAACCTTAAATAAGTTGAATAAGGCAATCCAAGGAAATAATGGATTATCAGAACTTAAAAATATTTTTTTACTAAAAGAACTTTTTTTCACATCCCCCCAACTGAAAATCACTCTTTTCAAACCTGTTTTTTTACAGTTAGCTCTTATGCTTTTTTTCGATACTTTTTCAATGAAAAAGTTAGCCAATAAACAGAGTTCACTTATAAAGAGAGAAGCTAATGTTTCAACGTATTAATACTCAAAATATCAGCCCCCAGCGTATCAACAAAAAAAACGCTAAACAAAAAGGCATGACTTTTATCGAAGTTTTAATTGCCTTAGTTATTATGGTTACGGGTATTTTAGGCGCAGTTGCAATGCAAGCAACTGCTAAAAAGGGTAGTTTTGATGCGATGCAGCGTTCA
>JADGDH010000226.1 GCA_016745015.1 Colwellia sp. | reverse complement strand
TTATAACAGTGTTGCCACTCGTCATAATATGGATGCGTTAGCGCTTAAGTATCTAGATTATAAAACGGTACACTTTGAAGATATTGCTGGTAAAGGCGCGAAGCAACTAACCTTTAACCAAATAGATATTGAACAAGCAGGCCCATACGCCGCTGAAGATGCTGATATTACACTACGTTTGCATCAAGCTATTTTTCCTGCACTTGAACAGCTGCCAGAGCAATTGAGCGTTTATAATGATATTGAAATGCCATTAATGCCTGTATTAGCTCAAATGGAACAAACAGGCGTGTTGATTGATTGCGATATTCTTGATCAGCAAAGCCAAAGTATTGGTCAGCGTTTAGACGAACTAGAAATAGAAGCACATAACCTAGCAGGAAAAAGTTTCAACCTAGCTTCTCCGAAACAACTACAACAAATATTATTTGAAGAATTAAAAATTCCCGTTATTAAAAAAACCCCCAAAGGCGCGCCTTCAACCGCAGAAGAAGTATTACAAGAATTAGCGCTTGATTACCCCTTACCTAAAGTGATTTTAGAAAACCGTGGGCTTAGTAAACTAAAATCTACTTATACGGATAAGCTGCCATTAATGGTGAGTAATAAAACAGGACGAGTACATACTTCGTATCATCAAGCTGTTACCGCTACTGGACGTTTATCTTCAACCGATCCAAACTTACAAAACATTCCAATTCGTAGCGAGCAAGGTCGTAAAATACGCCAAGCGTTTATTGCCCCGAAAGATCACAAAATAGTTGCTATAGATTACTCTCAAATAGAGCTACGCATCATGGCACATTTATCTAACGACAAAGGTTTAGTTACAGCTTTTAGCGAAGGTAAAGATATTCACAAAGCAACAGCCGCAGAAATTTTTGCTGTTGAACTTGATGAAGTCACTACCGATCAACGTCGTAGCGCCAAGGCCATCAATTTTGGTTTAATTTACGGCATGTCAGCGTTTGGTTTGGCTAAGCAATTAAATATAGGCCGCAACCAAGCACAAGAATACCAAGATAAATATTTTAAACGCTACCCCAGTGTATTAACGTATATGGAAGACACACGTCAACAAGCTAGTGAACAGGGTTATGTTGAAACATTATTTGGTCGTCGCCTATATTTACCTGATATTAACGCCAAAAATGGTATGCGTAGAAAAGGAGCCGAACGTGCTGCCATTAATGCACCAATGCAAGGAACAGCGGCAGATATTATCAAAAAAGCCATGCTAGCCGTAGCAAACTGGTTAACAGAGCAGAACGATGAACGCATTAAAATGACCATGCAAGTTCACGATGAGTTAATTTTTGAAATTCACCAAGATATTGTTGAAGAAACCACTGCCAAACTTGTTGAGCTAATGAACAACGCAGTAAAACTCAGCGTACCATTAATTGCCGAAGCTGGCATTGGTGATAACTGGGACGAAGCGCATTAACCTGCATTAGGTTCAAATTGTGAGCTAAATGTAGGTCGGCATTTATGCCGTCAAACATAATATTTATGCCTTTATTATCGTCTTTAGCGCAGGATATTTTATAGAGAATATGAATTTGCCTTTTTCGCATTGTTGTGATTAACTTTGATGCATAGTGATTATTTGTGAGAAATGATAATGGAAACAAAAGTGATAACAGCACATGTACCTTTGCCATTAGCAGAAAAAGTAGATTCATTAGCCAATCGTTTAGAGCGCTCTAAAGCATGGATTATGAAACAAGCTTTAGCTGCATGGATTGATCAAGAAGAAGAACGCCACCGTTTAACATTAGAAGCTATGGTTGATGTTGATAATAATGCTGTGATAGATCATCAATCAGTACAAGCGTGGGCTGAAAGCCTCAGTACCGAGACTCCTATATCAGTTCCCCGTTAATGGAAATAAAATGGACGAGTAAGTCTTTATCAGATTTAAGTCGTTTGTATGGTTTTTTAGCGCCTGTTAACAGACAGGCAGCGGCTAATACCGTTCAATCTTTGACTCAAGCACCAAATAAAGTCATTCATCAACCACGAATAGGTGAACGATTGGATGAATTTGAGCTAAGAGAGGTTAGGCGCTTATTAGTGGGGCATTACGAAATGCGCTATGAAATCAGAAATGATACCTTCTATGTACTTAGAGTTTGGCATACAAAAGAAAGACGATAGTTTATACAAAAATTTATCAATGGAACTTGAATTCAAATAACAAGTTTGCAGAATTCAAAGACCTCTCTGTATTATCACAAAGTGAACTATTAGAGCTTCAATATACATTTTCACCGTCGGTTTGTTGGGCTAAATCTGATCAGATTAAATAAATAAGGATAAAAAGATGAAAAATAAAATAATCAACACAATATTAATCGTATTATCACTAGGTACGTTATCATTGTCAGCCACAGAGCTAAAAGTTGGCGACTTAGCACCTAACTTTACACTACAAGCAACTAACGGTAATTTTTATCAGCTTAGTGACTACAAAAACAAGCAAACAATTGTACTGGCTTGGTATCCAATGGCGAATACGCGAGGCTGTACCATTGAATGCAAATCTATTGTGGAAAAAGGGCATTTAATTCGCCAATATAATGCTAGTTATTTTATGGCAAGTGTTGATCCCTTAGATGATAATCGTGATTTTGCCGAAAAAACCAAAGCAGACTTCCCCATGCTAAGCGACCCAACTAAAAAAGTAGCAAAAGCTTACGACGTATTAAACTTATTTAGAGTGGCAAGTCGAGTGACTTTTTACATCTCTAAAACAGGACACATTATTAAAATTGACGAAGATATTAACCCTAAAACTGCCGCTGAAGATATAGCTGATAACTTGAAAGC
>JADGDH010000087.1 GCA_016745015.1 Colwellia sp. | reverse complement strand
CATGGTAGCGCTTAAATCTTTGGTGACTAGCCTTGTTTCTATTGAAGTTTTACAAAGCATTGCTCGATAAAGTTTTATTGTTCTGGATATCAAAGTAGGCTTCGCTTTAGTACTAAGCTATTTTTAATGAACGAATATACAAACATAACTCAGCAATAACTTGTTGAAATAATTTTTTATTGCGTGAGCTTTTGCTTAAAGAAGTAGCGCCATAAAAGGTTGCTACAATAAAATATGCGGCTTGTGAAAATATTAAGTCTGTACGTAGCTTACCTTTTACTCGCTCTAAAGATCCAACAATAAGTACATTGAGTTTTTCTTGCATTGACAAAATTCGTAAACGAAAACCTTCATCAACATTAGCCATTTCTTCACAGAGGTTAACAAACCGGTTGGTCTGTTACAAGTTTATGGGAAATTGTTTGGGCTAATATTAGCGCGTAGTGCCAAAAAAAGGCAACGGTTTATTAGCACCTACCAAAATTAAGAAAAAATCAACTGTTCAGGGAAGAACAACACTAATAACAACACTGCTATTTGTATTAAAATAAAGGGAATAACACCTTTATAAATAGTGGTAGTTTTTAATGATTTTGGCGCAACTCCCTTTAAGTAAAATAAGCTAAAACCAAAAGGTGGTGTTAAAAATGAAGTTTGTAAATTCATCGATATTAAAATTGCAAACCAAATTAAGTTTACATCTAACGCTATAGCTACAGGTAATAAAATAGGCACCACTAAAAAGGCGATTTCAATAAAGTCGATAAAGAAACCTAAGATTAAAATAGCAAGCATAGACAATATAATAAATGTCCATTTTTCACCAGGCAATTCCATAAAAAAGTCTTCAATAATATATTCACTACCGGAATAGCTAAACACCATTGAAAAAGCGGTAGCACCAATAAGAACAGCAAAAACCATTGAGGTTACTTTTACTGTCTCCTTCGACACCTCGTGCATTTTACCAATAGAAAAGCTGCCATAAAATATGGATAAGATAACCGCGCCTACTGCACCAATAGCCGATGATTCCGTCGGTGTTGCTATGCCTGAGAATATAGAACCAAGTACCGCTAGGATAAGTACTAAGGGTGGCACAATATCTTTTAGCGCTTGCACTAATAATTCGCGTTTATTTTCAGTTACCGTGATTGGTGGGCAATATTCTGGTTTAAGCTTTCCTAGTATTAAAATATAAACGGTATAAGCAATGATCAGTAACATGCCAGGGATAACAGCCGCGCGAAATAAATCACCTACAGGCACCCCCATAACATCACCAAGTATAATCAAAATAATTGACGGTGGAATAATTTGCCCTAAGGTGCCCGAAGCACAAATAACCCCCGTTGCCGTAGGTTCATGGTAATTATTTTTCAGCATAACAGGTAAAGAAATAACACCCATAGCAACAACGCTAGCGCCTACAACACCTGTTGATGCTGCCAGTAAAGCACCAACAATAATTGTCGAGACAGCAACACCACCAGGCATACCACCAAAAAGTTTAGCGGCAGACTCTAATAAACGCTCAGCCAAACCTGTTTTTTGCAGCACTATACCCATAAAAATAAACATAGGAACAGCCATTAAAATGGTATTTTCCATAATGCTCATAATGCGATACGGCATAAATTCAAATAAATCTATACCAAGCGTTAATGCTCCTACAATTAACGACACACCTGCGAAGGTAAAAGCGACTGAATATCCTAAAAACAAACAAACTAAAGCTATCGCAAAAAGTATTAAACCTGTCATTATTGTGCCCCTTCTTTTGCAGAAGAAGCCATCAACACTTGAATTTGACTTAACACAACATGAATAATAGAAAGCATAAGAAATACGGAGGATAAAGGAATTACTGAACGTACAATCCAACGATGAGGTAAACCGCCAGGATCGGCACTACCCTCTCCCATGGTATAAGCTTCAATGGTGTAATCTATACTGTAATAGCCTATCAATATGGTTATCGGTAAAGCAAAAACTAGGGCACCAAAAATATTGATAAAAGCTTGCTTTCGCTTCGACATAGCATCGTAAAATATATCGACTCGTACATGATCATCTTCTTTTAAGGTATAGGCAATACCAAACATGAACATTGCAGCAAATAAGTGCCATTCTAGCTCTTGCATACCAATACTAACATCGTTAAAAAAGTAGCGCATGATCACATCGTAAAATACATTTAGTATCATTAACACCATGAGTAGACTACAAAAATTACCCAGTGTATCAATGATCTTGCCAATTATTTTCAAAGAAAAGTTCATTATTCAGTTCAAGTCCAATTTAGAACATACCAATTGAATTAATAAATACACCACTTAGCAATTCATTATTTCAATTGGTATCAGATATAAAAAAGCAGATGGCTTACTTTAAAGTATAACCATCTGCTTTTACTAGATAAACAATCAGTTTACCTTTAATTATTTTTTATCACTCGTTTCCAAATAAGCACGATCAGATAAATTTGTCCATGCGCGAGCTTTCGTTTGGTATTCAGTTAATGATTTCAAAATTTCTGCCGTCATAGGATCTTTAGCGGCAAACTCTTTCAATAACGAGGCATTAGTTGCTTTAATTGCCGACATTACAGGTTCAGGAAAAGAGCGCATTTTAACGTTAGGATAATCTTCCACTATTGTAGCTAAGTTTAGAGCACTTTCGTGGTAAGACTGTACATACATGTCATAAGCCGCTGTTTTCATTGCTACGGTCAGAATTACCTGCAAATCTTTTGGTAGTTTATTATAAGCTTTTTCGTTAACCATAAACTGCAATTCAGCACCTGGCTCGTGCCAACCTGTATAATAGTAAGGTGCAATTTTGTGAAACCCCATGCGTAAATCTAACGATGGACCAACCCACTCTAACGCGTCAATAGTATTACGTTCTAATGCAGTATAAAGTTCACCCGGTGGAATATTAGTTGGTTTAGCACCTAATTTTGCTAATACTTCACCAGCAAAACCAGGAATACGCATTTTCAGACCTTTTAAGTCATCAACACTGTTGATTTCTTTTTTAAACCAACCGCCCATTTGGTTGCCCGTATTACCACCAGGGAAAGATAAAATGCCATATTGGTCATAAACCTTTTTCATTAGCTCCATGCCACCACCATGATAAAACCATGCGTATTGCTCAGGTGCTGTCATGCCAAAGGGCACAGTAGTGAAGAACAAGGTATTAAAGTTTTTACCTTTCCAATAATAAGAGCCTGAATGCCCCATTTGATATTGTCCACTTTTAACAAAGTCGAAAATACCTAATGGTGATTTATGCTTATTAGAAGAGTCGATACGAATGATAAAACGTCCGTTTGACATTTCTTTAACCATTTTCGCCATATTCTTAGTGGCATCACCAAAGATAGGGAAATTTGGCCCCCATGTTTCTGCCAATTTCCAACGATAAACTTTACCATCATCGGCACTAACCATGCCAGAAAGCCCAAGCGATAACACAAGCACTAACATTAACCAGATTGATTTTTTCATTTCTTCCCCTTTTGTTTTATTCAATTTAATATTATTATGTATCTACCAATAACAACAACTACAGCAAAGGTAAATCGTACTTTAGTCGGATGTTATAAATATTCAACAAATATACCTATAAAAACTACCATTCCCACCCAGTGGTTGTGCAAAAAGGCTTGAAAGCACTTGTTACGTTCTCGGTTGCTAATCAATATTTGCTGATAACTAAATAAACCAGCAGAAATAACCAAGCTTAATTGATAAGGCCAGCCAAACGCTAATATGTCACCAATAGTAAACAATAAACCCAATACAAGTAACTGCAAAAAACCTATAATTCGCTTGTCGTGTTTTCCAAATAGAATAGCGGTTGATTTTACTCCTATTTTCAAATCATCATCTCTATCAACCATGGCATACATAGTATCGTAAGCAACTGTCCAGACTAAATTAGCGGCAAATAATAACCAAGCAATGGTAGGAACTCTACCTTGTGCTTCAGAAAAAACCATGATCATACCCCAACTAAAAGCGGCACCAAGCACAACTTGTGGCAACTGAGTATAACGCTTCATAAATGGATATGAAGCTGCTAAAAATAAAGCAATAACTGATAAATAAATGGTGGGCCAACTTAGCGTTAGCACGAGCCCTAATGCAATACCAATGAGCAAACCAAACAGGCTAATTGCTTCTTCTTTACTTATTAAACCTGAGATTAACGGTCTATTTTTAGTGCGTTCAACCTTACCGTCAACTTTCATATCTGCTATATCATTTATTACACAGCCAGCACTACGCATAACAAAAACACCAAGACTAAACACAATTAACAAGTGAAAATTAGGCCAACCATCACAAGCAATCCATAATGCCCAATAGGTTGGCCACAATAATAGATAAGTCCCTATTGGTTTATCCATTCGAGTAATTAGCTTAATTGCCAACCATTTTTGCTTTAGGGTATTAAGCATTGTTATGCCTTGAACTTTCAGTTTGTTGATAAGCAAAAGCACCAGGTAAAAACACCTCTGACACCATTAACGGTTTATTCTCTAAAACAAATATAGAACGTCGTCCCCAAAGGTTTTCTGGTGATAAAAGAGGCTGTGAAGACAAATGTATCTGCTTAGCCAACTTTCCAACAGAGCTTGTTATATCAAATTCTGCCACTTCAATAGTTTGCCTTTCAAGGGAAGGATTATTAAAAAGTACTTGTCCTAATGACTGTGTACCTAAGTTCGATAACGCTTGTTCTGCTCCAGTTAAGCTAGACAAAGGTAATAAACTACGCGCAAAAACTTGGGGATTTTCATCACAAAAAAGCAGCACTTCACGCACTAATATTTTTTCTCCTGCAGGAATTAGCGCAACGGCCTCACCTTCTTGGCAAATTTCAATTCTTTGGCCAAGTAACTCAACTCTAAATTGGTGACAGTGAGACTTTAAGCGTGCAGTAAGTGAAGTAGGATCAAGTAGCCAGCTCTTTAAATTTTCAGGCAATAAGCAATCTTGAGCATCACGCCAATGACTTGATAAGGTAACAGGAAACAATGATTGTAAATTCATAAACTAAAAGCCAAATTAAAACCGAGGTGATGATAACATTGTTTTTAGAGGAACTCATTTTACCCTGTCAGTAAAACGCTAAAAAAAATATTTTTTCAAGAAAAAACTTTACTACCAAGAACACAGAAGTGCTATGCACTACACAGATAATAGTAAAACCTCTGTGTAGGCTCGAAGAGCTCTATGTAAAGTATTGTAACTCTGTGGTGAACAGTTACAAAACAATTAATTTCAGGTTATGATGAGTATTGTATTATTTATTAGTTTAATTCAAGAAGTAACATTATGTTTAAATATTTATTAATTGTATCTTGTTTGTTAATGTCACTAATCACTAAAGCAGCAGATTATGCTTATTTTGGTTTTGAGCCTGATATAGTCACTAATTACGTTACTGTTCAGAAAAAAATGGGTTACGTGCGTTTAACTGTAGAGCTGATGGTTCCAAGTGATAGTATCGAAATAGTGGAACATCATTCACCATTATTGCGAGATGCCATTATTGATATTATTGGCAAGCAGTCAGAAGAAAAAGTTAAATCAATTAAAGGTCGCTCTGAAATAAAACTAAAATGTGAAGAAAAAGTAAAAGCACTACTTATTAAAGAAACAGGTCAGCCGTTGATCAAAAAATTGTTATTTACTCAATGGTTAGACAATTAATAAAACTAAGAAAATTACAAAGCCTTTTAAAAAATAAAAAAGAGTTATATTTTGTATATATTTTCAAAAAAAAAACAAGATAAAGGATTTACTTTAATTGAGCTTGTGATTGTTATTGTTATTCTTGGTATATTATCAGTTATTGCTTTGCCTCGCTTTATTAACTTATCTACAGATGCAAGAATATCAACACTTTTTCAGGTTGAAGCATCTGTGAAAGGAGCAAATAGTTTACTGTTTTTAAAGTCGCACATGCCAAGCTATTCAACTCGAGCGGTTCCTGGTAGGCCTGATTTACTTGACATAGATATGGATCACGATGGTGATTTCGAGGTGTTTTCTAATGATAATGTTGATGTAAGACTAAAAGAACGTAATTTAGATAATACCGACATTATTAAACGTATTGATATTTCAGAAGAGTTTGTGGTTGAAGAAGAAGGTATTAGTTTCACCTATATCGGTTATGATTTAAATAATGATGGTACGGTTAAAAGTGATGGATGTTATTTTAAATATACTCAAGCACAAAGCGCTACAATTCCAGCTGATTACGAAATAATTAGCACAGGTTGTTAGATACCAAAAAAGCCAACACTTTTCTACGGATCTACGGAATTTACCGTTCACAATTTTAAAAAGGCGCTAACTTGTATTTATATTTTGGTTATCTTTTAGTTCAACTTTACCCTTTAGTTATTAAATTATTTCAATTAAATATTTCAATTTCATCAATGCTTTTTTCTGTTGTTATTGTTTTTCTCTGGTCATTCATTCCGTTTATTGGATATTGGCTAGCTAAGTTACTTAAAGCTAAGGGCAAGGTAAGCGAATATACCCTATTTATTTTTGGTGTTAGTATTGGAGTAGTTGAAAATGCTTTATTCTATTTTGATTTTTTAACTAATAAACAAAGCACTATTGGAACATTTATAGTGTTCTGTTTATTCTTTATAGCTGCCTATATTTCTACAAATAAAACTGACTCTGATTCGTAAAAATCTACAGGTAAGTATTTATTTTCTCGGTGCTTTGGCCAGTACAGCAACAAGTAGCTGCCAATATTGCTCTACAGTAGCAATTTCAATTTTTTCATCAGGTGAGTGAGGGAATTTAATTGTTGGTCCTATCGAAACCATATCCCAATGAGGGTAAGCAGTTTTAAACAGACCACACTCTAAGCCTGCATGAATAACCATAACCGCAGGTTTTATTCCAAATAACTCTTGGTAAGTGCCACTAACCATTTTCATAATAGCAGAGTCTGGATTTGGCTTCCAGCCAGGGTATGCACCCGAAAATTCAATGTCAGCACCTGCTAATTCAAATACTGATTGCACTGTCCGCTGAGTTTCTAAGCGGCCATCATCATGCAAACTGCGAATAAGTACCAAAGCATTCAGCTGTTTGCCACGGGATTGAATAACGCCAAGGTTTAATGAGCTTTCAACTATACCTTCAATATCATCACTCATGCGTATTACGCCATTAGGGCAGGCATTTAAGGCTCGTAATATGTTATTTTGACATGATAAAGTCCAACATTGCTCAAAATCTTCAGGCGAGATCAACAACATATCAAGATCAGTTTCAATAACGCTTAAGTTGGTTTGAATGGTTGATAAATATAAAGCCAGATCGGCTTTTAATGGCTCAACTTGGTCTTTGGCAACAACAAAACTAGCATTAGCTTCACGAGGAATAGCGTTGCGTAAACTGCCGCCATTAAATTCAGTTAATCGAATATCAAAATTATTACTAGCATCAAGTAAAAATCGAACTAACAGTTTATTAGCATTAGCACGGCCCGTATGAATGTCTACTCCTGAGTGTCCGCCTTTTAAACCTGAAATTGATAGGTTAAATGCTTGGTAATTAGCAGGTGCATCTTCAAAGCTTAATGCAAAGGTTGCTGAGCCATCAATACCACCAGCACAACCCATATACACTTCACCCTCTTGCTCTGAGTCAGTATTAATTAAAATATTACCGTCAAGCCAGCCTGACTCTAAACCAAATGCGCCAGTCATGCCCGCTTCTTCATCAATGGTTACAAGTACTTCTAATGGGCCATGAGAAATGTCATTACTCGCTAAAACAGCTAATGCTGACGCTAAACCAACGCCGTTATCAGCTCCTAATGTAGTGCCTTCAGCAGTAACCCAATCGCCACTATCAATAATATAAGGTTTGATAGGGTCAGTTAAAAAATCATGCGATGTATCATTGTTTTTTTGCGGCACCATATCCATATGCGCTTGTAAAATTATACCTTGGCGATCTTCCATGCCTATCGTTGCAGGCTTTTTGATAATTAAATTGCCTATGATGTCTTCTTTTACGACTAAACCAAGTTCTTTCGCCCAACGTTGAATCCAAGCAGAAATTGCTTGTTCATGCTTTGATGGGTGAGGAATGCTACAAATTTTTTCAAATAAGTGCCATAAGCTGCTAGGTTTGAGTTGTGATAATGTGCTCATGAGTTTTCCTTTATTGCTCTTTATTATTTGCTTGCCATTAAAAATTGCCATTGTTCATTAAAGTCACTACTAGGCTTTTTATCAAAACCAGAGCGTACATATTGAATGATTTTTCCTTCGGCAAAGGCAACTAAAATATTAGCAAGAGCTTGTTCGCTAATGGTAAATGCTTTACCTTCGCGCAATTTTCGTTCGCGCAATACTTGCTTAAATTGTGATTCAAGCTTTTCAAAAAATTGGTGAACTCTTGCGTGTAAACGCTCATTTTCTCCCATTAATGCATCACCTGACAATATACGGCACATACCAGGGTTTCGCTCAGCAAAGACTAATAATACATGCAGTATATGATGGCAACGCACTAACGTTTCTTTATGATCAGATAAAATCAAATTAATGCGAGAAAAAATAGACTCCTCAATAAAGTCGATTAATCCTTCAAACATCCGTGCTTTTGATGGAAAGTGTCGATATAGTGCGGCCTCTGATACACCAACTTCTACGGCAAGCTTAGCTGTAGTAATACGCTGACCTGGGCTAGATTGCAACATTAGTGCTAAACACTCTAATATTTGTTGTTTGCGACTAATTTTTTGCGTGCTTTTAGGGCTAACTGGCATAGTAAGATGTTCTCTATTATTGTTTTTTGTACCTATGTATTTCACTCAGGAAAAAGCGTATATCTACTGTAGATGGTAATTTATTGCCCTTTTGTCGGGTTGAAGTCCAACTGAGATAAGATATTTACAATTTAGTCCTGAATTATCTACATAGCCATGTCTGTTTCAAAGTGGAGTGGTTTATTTATTTTTATCTCAACGGCTCAACTCTGTTTTGCTAAATAATGTTGATTAATTAAAGAAACTAATTTCTGCGCAATAATCTGTTTATTGGCTAAAGGAATTTCTGTTTTATCAATCGCACTATATAACACCAATGCATTGTTATCACTGTTAAAGCCTTGGCCTGATTTTGCAACATCGTTTGCGGCGATTAAATCTAAATTTTTTCGCATTAATTTACCACGCGCATAGTCTTCTATATTTTGAGTTTCTGCAGCAAAACCAATCATAAAGGGCTTGTCGTGTAAATTGGCAACGTCAGCGACAATATCGTGATTTTTCACGAGCTCAAGTTTCATCGCATCATTTGTTTTTTTAATTTTTTGGGTGGCAATGTTAGCAACGCGGTAATCAGCAACAGCAGCACAAGCGACAAACGTAGTGCATTCAGGGGCTATTTTTAATGCTTGTTGATGCATTTCTTCCGCGCTATTAACTGATATTAATTGACAGCCAACGGGTGCATTAATGGTTACTGGCCCTGAAATTAATGTGACTTTAGCGCCAGCACGCAAAGCAGCATGCGCTATGGCATAACCCATTTTACCTGAGCTATGATTAGAAATATAACGTACGGGATCTATCGCTTCTCGTGTTGGCCCTGCTGTAATCACCCAATGTTGGCCTTGTAGGTATTTGTCTGCAAAAAAATCACTACTTAGCGTTACCAATTCATTGACTTCTAACATACGCCCTAAACCAATATCACCACAGGCCTGCTCACCACTGCCAGGCCCCCATATTTGGTAGCCACGTTCATTAAGTGTTTTTACATTGGCTTGAGTCGCTAATGCGTGCCACATTTGTTGATTCATAGCAGGAGCAAGCGCTATAGGGGCACTTGTTGCTAAGCAAAGTGTGGTAAGTAAATCGTTTGCCATACCAACAGCAATACGAGCAATAACGTCAGCCGTTGCAGGAGCAATGATGATTAAGTCTGCCCATTTTGCTAACTCGATGTGCCCCATGGCTAGCTCTGCTTGCGTATCAAGCAAGCTATCGGCAACAGCATTACCTGATATCGCCTGTAGCGTGAGCGGTGTAATAAATGCCTTTGCCCCCTCAGTCATTACAACGCGAATATCGGCGCCTTGATCTTTTAGTCTACGTACTAATTCAGGGGTTTTATAAGCGGCAATACCACCGCTGATACCAAGAACAATTTTTTTGTCCTGAAGAATTTGCATAATCTGCTAATCTTAAGTTTATAAATATTTAAATGTTGTTAATACGATAGCATTTATTTGCCCTAGTTGAAAAAAGAGTTGAAAAATAATCACCAACAAAAACAGCAAGGAAGCCATTATGTGTAAAGTAGAAAAAACGCAAGAATTGGAATTAAATGAGAAAACGTTAAAAAACTGGCCAAGTTCAGAGCGACCTAGAGAAAAGTTACTCACACTTGGCTCTGCCAGTTTAAGCGACGCTGAGTTACTAGCCATTTTTTTAAGAACAGGGGTGAAAGGTTGTAACGTTGTAGATTTATCAAGAAAATTATTGTTGAATTTTGGCAGCTTAGCCAATGTTTTTCGGGCTAATCAAAAGGAATTTTGTCAACATCATGGCTTAGGTAGTGCTAAATATGTGCAACTTCAAGCCTGTTTAGAAATGTCAAAACGCTATTTGGCTGAACAATTAATTCAACAAGGGAGTGCGCTAACGTCATCAAAAGCAACGCGAGATTACTTAATTAGTGAACTTCGTAATGAAACTCGAGAAGTATTTGCTGTACTATTTTTAGACAATCAACACCAAATATTAAAATTTGAACGTCTATTTTTTGGCACTTTAAACTCAGCGACAGTATACCCTAGAGTTGTTGTCGAGCGAGCGTTAACATACCATGCAGGCGCAGTTATATTAGCACACAACCACCCTTCTGGCATTGCAGAAGCCAGTATTGCTGATAAGCACATTACTAAAAAACTTGAACAAGTATTGCAGCTTATTGATGTTAACGTGTTAGATCATATGATTGTTGCGGGAAACCAGTGTTATTCTTTTGCAGAAAATGGTGAAATATTATCAAGATAGCTTGAAAAAAGTATCAATGCTCGTTACTTTTAGGTAGTTTGAGTATATAGTAAATTATTAGCCCCGAGTGTAAAAGAAGGATCCTCTAATGAGCGATAGCAGTAATGATGACTTGGAACGTCGTAGTTCTTTCCGTTTAGATATGGAAAAAGAATTAGTTGATATTATATGGACTGACGAAAGTGGTCAGGAAAGAACTAAAAAAATTGTTTGTTTAGATTTTGCTCGTGGTGGTTTAAAGCTTGATTGTGACATCACTTTGCCAGAGCAAACCGCCGTTACTATACTTTTCAAATCAGCGAATAGTAATAATGAAAAATTATTTGGCAAAGTTTTACGTTGTATTAAGCAAGATAATGGTTGGTTTGAAATAGCCATAACATTAGATAAAGATAAATAAAATGCACTCTTAAAGAGTTTTTATAAAATTAGACTATAATAAACACGTAACCTAGTGATTTTAAGTTAATTTGATGGCTAGGTAGTATTTAGGAAGAAATAGATATGATGATATTAGTGGGTGGCGAAAAAGGTGGTAGTGGAAAAAGCTGTTTAGCACAGAACTTGGCGGTATATTTTGCAAGAAATAAAAAAGCAATAGTATTAATGGTTGACTGTGACCCTCAACGTACCACGTCAGATTGGATACAAGCTCGTAATAGTGACCCATCACTCCCTGCCATTAACTGTATTCAGCTTTACGGAAAAATTCGGAATGATTTACTTAGCTTAGGCCAGCATTATGACTATGTAATTGTTGACTGTGGTGGTCAAGATAACTTGGCATTACGTGCCGCAATGTCAGTTGCTGATCATGTAGTTATTCCACTTAGGCCTAAACGACGAGATTTAAAAACAGTACCGCATATGGAAGATATGCTCAGTACGTGTAAAATGGTAAACCCGAAAATGATGGCATCTTTTGTTATTACACAATGTCCATCACTTCCGAATCAAGCAGGTCGAATTTTGGAAGCAAAAGAAGTTTGTGGTTCATTTGGGATTAATGTACTTAGTGCAGTAACATTTAATCGTAATATTTATGATGACAGTGAAGAACAAGGTTCGTCAGTAATTGAAATTGACCCTAATGGCAAAGCTGCTGCCGAAATGATAGCCATAGCAGAAGAGCTAATGGCAATGAAACCGGATAATGCCCATGAGTTTAACTGATCTAAAGAAAAACAAGGACAGAGCTAATTCAAAGGAAAATGTAAAAGAGCAATTCACCATTGATGAATTTATTGCTGATGCGGATAATTATGCCAAAGGCTCGCCACAAATAGTGAGCAATGAAAATCATGGTAAAATGAACCTTAAGCAAGCAATACACGATGCTAAGCAGCTTATCGAACATAAAAAAGCGGTAAATATACAAGGAAAGCCTTTTCGGCGAGCAACCTTTACCTTGAGTGAAAAAACCATAGCGCAGTTGCAGAAACTATCTGAAGATGCTGAACTTGCTAAGTCTCATATTATTCGCATTTTAGTTGACGAACTATCAAATAAAGAACAAAACGATCAAATTAAAAAATTATTTGAATC
>JADGDH010000086.1 GCA_016745015.1 Colwellia sp. | reverse complement strand
GGGCTTGGTTTTTTAGAACAAGGGACTTTTTGCCTACAGATTTCCGTTCATAAACCTATTGTGTTCCACCAATGGTCATTTCATCAATTTTCAAGGTCGGTTGCCCTACACCAACAGGTACACTTTGACCGTCTTTTCCGCAAACACCAACACCCGCATCAAGTTTAAGGTCGTTACCCACCATAGAAACATTATTCATTGCCTCTGGGCCACTACCAATGAGGGTTGCACCTTTAATTGGCGTAGTTATTTCGCCATTTTCAATTAAATAAGCTTCAGAGCTGGTAAAAACAAACTTTCCTGAAGTGATGTCAACTTGCCCACCTGCAAAATTTGGCGCGTAAATGCCTTTTTTCACTGATTTAATAATATCTTCTGGGTTAGATTCTCCTGCTAACATATAGGTATTAGTCATACGCGGGATAGGCAAATGCGCATAAGATTCACGTCGACCATTCCCTGTAGGCTTAACTCCCATTAATGAAGCATTGTGTTTATCTTGCATGTAACCTTTTAAAATTCCTTTTTCAATTAAGACATTATATTGCCCTGGCGTACCTTCATCATCAATGCTAACTGAGCCTCTACGGTTAACCATAGTGCCATCATCAACAATAGTACAAAGCTCTGAGCAAACTTTACTGCCAACCTTACCTGAAAAAGTTGAAGAGCCTTTACGGTTAAAATCACCTTCTAATCCGTGACCTACTGCCTCATGTAGTAATACTCCCGGCCAACCAGCGCCTAATACCACAGGAAAAGTGCCTGCGGGTGCATCAACAGCAACTAAGCTAACCAATGCTAAACGCACAGCTTCTTCAGCATAAGTTAAATAACGAGGTTTACCCTGCCCTTCACCTTGAGAAACTAATTCAAAGAAATAGCTATAATCAGTTCTAGCACCGCCTCCTGAACTAGCACGCTCACGTTTTCCATTTTCTTCAACCAAAACAGAACAATTCAAGCGTACTAGAGGGCGAATATCGGTACCAAAAGTGCCATCACTAGCCGCCACTAATATTTTTTCGTACACACCCGACAAGCTGACTATTACTTGGCTAACACGACTATCTACTTGTCTGGCGTGAGCTTCAACTTGATGTAACAATTCAATTTTTTTCTCTTGCGATAAACTACCAAGTGGTTCAACCGCTTGATAAATTTTAATAGGTGATTGGCGTTTAAATGCTTGAACTTGCCCACCCTGCCCTGCATCAGCAATACCTTTTGCTGCATCTGCTGCTTGCTGCAAGGCAACTGGTGAAATATCATCAGAATAAGCAAAGCCTGTTTTTTCCCCTGATATTGCACGCACACCAACACCGCGCTCCATATTGTAGGAGCCTTCTTTGACTATTCCATCTTCAAGCATCCACGACTCATGTTGGCTAGACTGAAAATAAAGATCAGCAAAATCAACTTGGCGTCCCATCATGCTATTTAATGTTTTAGATAAAATAGCATCATCAATTTGGCTATCGGCTAATAAGACTTGTTCTACACTATTCATTTATCACTCAACTTAAAATAACTTAACATTAATTTTCAGCGGTATGCATCAATGGCATACTTGTTCGAATTCGTTTTATTTCTTGTGGGATAAAATTACTACTAATGATGCCCTCACCTTCTTCAATACAAGCTAAAATTTCACCCCAAGGGCTAATAATCATTGAATGCCCCCACGTTTCACGGCCATTTTCATGTACACCTTCTTGCCCTGCGGCAATGATATAAACTTGATTTTCAATCGCTCTTGCTTGTAATAGTGTTTGCCAATGCACTTTGCCTGTAACACGAGTGAAAGCGCTTGGTACTGTAATAATATCTGCGCCCAATGCCGTTAACTTTTGATATAACATAGGAAAACGAACATCAAAACATACCGTTAAACCTATATTAATTGACGGAGTGCTCGAAAACGGTATTTTTACCAAACAAGCACTTTTTCCTGCTTGGGTGAAACGTGATTCACAGTAGTTTGTTTCTTTACTGTTAACACCCCCCTCAACATTTACATCAAACAAATGAATTTTATCATAACGACCTATTAATTCACCGTTTGTATTAAAGGCACAGCTACTATTGGTGAATTTATTACCGTTATCAGCCAATATGGGAATAGTGCCAGCAATTAAGGTAACATTATATTTTTTTGCTAAATCACTTAATGCTGTTTGCAGCTTATTGTTCATATGAGATTGTTCAGCGAGAGATAACTGCGCTTTATCATTTGCGCCAAAAAACAAGCAGCATTCAGGCAATACAACAATATGTTCAACATTATGACAATTCATACCGCGAGCATTAGTAGCTGCCTTGGTTAATATATCAAGTTGCTCTGCAATAACGCTGAGGTTGTGCTCAACATTCGCTTTAGAGTTAAGTTGAATAGCACTGAGTCTAACCATCGTTTAACTCATCTAATAGGTTGTCTTCTTTGAATGGGCCTTGTTCATGATCAATTAAACTAGGTGATTTAAATTCCTTAAACGATTTTTCTTTCGTATTGTCTTGCTGTAATAATTTAGTTTTATCATTACTGTCAACAAATTCAGGTGGTTTTGAACGACCCACACTAACATCTCGACTTTTACGGTTTACTTCTTTGAAGTTTGGCTCACTAACACTACCCGTTAATTCAAAATTAAATTCCGATACGACTTGTGAGGTTATCACTTGATCTATTGCCACTCCTGCTAAAAAAACAACAGGATTCAATGTCGCAATCCAAGCCAATACAGGTAAACTAGAAGTCAAATTAGGCTTATAAGACATTTGATAATCAAGGGTGTTGGTTACAAAACTAGTGTTACCTTTAATATATAAATCCCCAGCGGAGCCATCCATTCGGGTATTTTCGGTATATAAAACACCTTCTTTTATATGATAATCACCTTTAATATTATTATAAAAAATACCATCACTGAAGATATCTCTAAAATCTAAGGTTAACTTTCTCACAATAGACTGCAAGCTTAACACTGAAAAAATACGCGCTTTATCGCTGTATTCAGCTAAATAGCCATCATCTACACTTGCATTAACATCTCCATTTAAATAGCTAAAATCAAAATCGTGAGGACCGCCTCGCCAATTTAAATTAAAATCAATTTTTCCTCCGCTATCACGAATAATTGAACCATAACCCAGCTGCTCTAATTCATATTCAATATTTTTTAACGATAATACCCCGTTAATAGACGTTGTTGATGTTGTTCCTAGCTTTTGCCACTCTCCAGATAAATTAAATTCAGCCTGTTCACGTTTTGCTTTAAAATATTCTATTTTAATAACATTTTCATCTGTACGAACCAAAGAGAAATTAACACTGCCAAGGTTTAAATCATCTATTTGGCAACGTTCACAATAAAAATTAATTTTTGGCATATTGGCAAAAACACTATCATCGGTTAGTGAAGACGCAATAATTTCAGTTTGTTGTTCTACTTCTTGCTTACTTAAGTCTACTTGAGGTTGCCCTTGAGTTTGATTAGTTAAATGAATAAAATCAGCATTGATATCTACACCTTGCTCTAACCAATCAGGGTAGAACTTAATTTGACTACGAGTCTCTTTGGCATTTAGCTGTAATAACCACCAATGTGTTTTATCTAATAAGTTAAATGAAACGTTATGCAAGCTTTGTCCTAACAGTTCTAATGTCGCAACTTTTCCTCTAATACGCTCTGGGCTTGGAAACAAAGCAGAAGAAGTTTCTTTTTCAACTTTAGTAGGATCAACACTGATAATTTCCGTAGTGGTATTAAGAATATCAAAAATTAGCGGTTGCCATACGCTAACATCTGCTTGAGCAAGGTTAGTTGTAATATGTAAACCATCCATTGGTAACAACATCTTTTCATCGCCAAGTACAATATGAGCCCGAGAAAAATGGCTAGTATCATGCACTAACACACCGAAGAAACTCAGTTGTTCGCCATAAGTAGCATTAAAGGTTGATTGCTCTAATTGGCCATTTACTGCCATTTTAAAAGGTACTTTTGTTTGTGCCAATTTACTGTATGGCTCAGGAAGCTTAAGTTGTATCTGCTCAAGGTTTGAATCAAGTGTGAATTGATAAGAAAAGCCACCGCCATGATGTTGATACAAAGATAGATCGCCTTGAAGCTGCAATTGACCATCAAAATATTTTTTCAAATCAGGTGATATATGTGACAACCAAGCCTCTTTTTTCCAATCAGCTTTCAGTGCAATATTAGTATCATAAAAATCAACTTTATTATTACCATTAACGTCTAAGGTTAGCGGTAAACCTTGCCAATATAATGATAAATCCTTTGTTGATATTTTATCATTCTCAAAACGTAATTGGCCGTTTACTTGCTCAAAGTTCATTTGTGGTGTTTGCAGGGCAACTTTGTTATTGTCAAAGTCAATTAAGCCCTTAGCAAGTGCATTTTCAGTAGCGTTTAGTGGTAAACTCAAATGAAACTCACCCTGAATATCACCACTGACTATTAATTGTTGTAAAACACTACCTACACTGTTCTTAAGTGGGCTTTGCTCCATTAAATTCGCTACATTAATTGCTGGTGATGGTTTAATTATTGTATCTACCGTTAATAACGACTCTCTACCTAATTCATCAATAGCAACTTGTACTCCAGTAACATCAAGCCCTGACAGTTCACCCGCTCGACCAGTAATTAACATACTATTATTAGTGAAGTTTAAATTAGCTGAAAAATTTTTAATTTCAGGCCAATCATTACTAAATTTGAAAACAGCCTCTTCTATTTCTGCGTCAACAACAAAAACACCAGACTTATCAGCAAAAGGAAATTTAGCCAAAGGACCATTAATTAACACTTGTGCCTGCTTTATTTTTCCGTTAACTAAAGCACCATTTAAATAGCCAGCTAAATTACTACTCATAATGGTAAGTGGATAATAATGGCCTGCTTTACTGGCATCACCGTCTGTAATTTCAGCTACTAAAGACATCGACATCTGTGCATCTTTTTGCGAATTAATAGCTAAATCAGCACGTAAGTTCAACTCATCAGAACTTAGCGCAACATCATTAACTTTCAGTTCCCATCCAGCATCTTTAATTGATAAGTCAACAATAGCCTTTAGTGACTCATAAGGAATAGGCGCAACAAAATGTTGATTAAAATCTAAACCACCTTGTTCTGCTGCTAAATCAACATGCAAATGTTGTTGAGTAAAGCTTAATGCTCCTGAAATATTCTCAACCCCTGGTATTCCTTGGCTATATTTAGTTGAAGTATTCGTCAAATTAGCTAATGCTTGAATATCTCCTGCTGTTTTTTTGAAATATATCTCATTAGCTTGCCCACTCAGGTCTAATTCAGACAATAACACTTGTGTATTTTTTGAATCAATAAACAAAGGAGACACATGGCTAATTAATGCTAAATTAAACGACGACAAATAAAGTGAAAAGTCTTGACCAGCTTTATTCATTTGCACAGTATATTCTTGTGCGCCTTCTTGATTAAACTGTAAAAGTAGTGGTGTGCTAAATAAATTAAAGCTTGCTGATTTTTTTCCTTTAACAAGTAATAGCTGCCCTGAACTTAAGGTTAAATTATGACGTTTATTGCTTAATTGAGTAGCTAACTGAGAGCTTGGCTGAGTACCTAGATTAGTGCTTGGCTGAGGGTTCACTTGAGTTTGTGTATTAGCTTGGGCGCTTTCTTGCCAACTAATAAAGTTATCATGCAACGATAACTGTAAACGCTCAACACTGCCATCGTTCACTTTTAACCAAGCAGAAAAGCCAATATCAGCTTTAATTTTATCATTATCAATCGTTAAAACACTATCTAGCCATGGTGTGATATCAAGATGGTTTGCCTCAACATATATTAAGCCTTTTAGCTCATCAAGCGACTGACCGTTAATATCTATTTTCAGACTTAAATTATTTGAACTTAATTCATCAACAGTAATATTACCTTGTGCTTGGTGGCGTTCGTCGCTATTAAGCCAATTTAAATTATTGATTCTAAAATGATGTTCTAGCGCATTATTTTCTATCGTTATTTTACTATTTACCAAAGAAAATCGATTTATACGATTTAAGAAGATGTCTGAAACTTGTTGAAGGCTATCAAGTGATTTCTGAGAGCTTGGCGAAATATTTTTATCGTTAACTTCACTGCTTTCCTGTTGGCGCCAAATGCTTTGATCTAATGAAACAATCGCACCATCAAGTATCAAATTGCTTGATGTTAAGCGCTGAGTTGTTAATGTTGCCCAAAAATCAACTTGCACCTCTAAATGATCAACATAAACGTAGGCACCATCCATATTAACTAAAGTAACTTGATTAGCAATTAACGTTGGCCCTGAGCGTTGCCAACTCATTCCTAAGCCACCAATAAGAATATTTGTTTGGTTATTGTCGTTTATATAATCTTGAAAGCCTTGACGATAATGCTCAACGTAAGGTAAAAACAGTCGAAAGGCGCTGATCAATACCGCTAATAATACCAGCATAATTGCGAGTATTTTATAAAGGCGGTTAAGCCAACGGTTAGATACGCTTGCAATCGACATTAATAATTATTTTCCATTTTGAGGTAAAGGTTAACGAGAGTCCCGTTACATCATTATTACATCAAACTGTTCTTGTGAATACATCGCTTCGGTTTGCACTTTTATTGATTTTCCAATAAAAACCTCAACCTCGGCTAAACTATGAAATTCATCATTAACAAGAAAGTCACTAACCGCTGAAGAAGCATAAACAATGAATTTATCAGCATCATAAGCACGATTCACACGCACGATTTCACGCAAAATTTCAAAACAAACGGTTTCAACAGTCTTTAGATTACCACGCCCTGTACAAATAGGACATTCACCACATAGTACATGTTCTAAACTTTCTCTAGTGCGTTTGCGTGTCATCTCAACTAAACCTAACGAAGAAAAGCCATGAACACTGAATTTAACATTATCTTTTGCCATTGCTATTTCTAAACTGCTTAATACGCGACGTTTGTGTTCTTCATCATGCATATCAATAAAATCAACAATAATAATGCCGCCTAAATTTCTTAACCTTAGCTGTCTAGCGATAGCTTGTGTCGCTTCAATATTTGTACTAAAAATTGTATCTTCAAGGTTACGATGACCTACAAAAGCCCCCGTATTGATATCAATAGTAGTCATAGCTTCAGTTTGATCAATAATCAAATAACCACCTGACTTCAACTCTATTTTTCGATGTAAAGCACGTTGTATTTCCAATTCAACTGAAAATAAATCAAAAATAGGTCGCTCACCAGGATAATATTCCATAACTTGCGTTAGCTCAGGTACAAATTCTTGAGAAAAAGTAACAAGTTGCTCATATGTTAGTTTAGAGTCAATACGAATACATTCAAACTTAACCCCAACAAAGTCTCTCAATACACGTAAAGATAAGGACAAATCTTGATACAAGGGTAAATTAACTTGTTTACGCTGTTTACGCTCTTGTACCTTTTTCCATACTCTACGTAAGAATTCAGCATCATGTTTTAACTCTTCTTCTCCTGCACCTTCTCCTGCAGTGCGCACAATAAAGCCTTGCTGATCATCACAGTAAGGGCTAACAATATCTTTAAGGCGTTTTCGTTCAACAGCACCTTCAATTCGTTGGGAAATACCCGCACGACTTGAGTGCGGCATTAAGACAAGGTAACGGGAAGCAATGGTAATATCGGTAGTTAAACGTGCGCCCTTTGAACCAAGAGGATCTTTCACCACTTGTACCATTAATAGCTGACCTTCATGCACTAAAGCACGAATATCGGGCACCTGACTGGTTTCTTCTTTTAATATAAGTTTTGAATTGATATCTGAAGCATGCAAAAAGGCAGCTTTGTCTAAGCCAATGTCAATAAAAGCCGCTTGCATACCAGGTAAAACACGAATTACCTTACCTAAGTATATATTTGAAACAATACCACGTTTCGCTTCACGTTCAATATGAACTTCCTGCAAAGAGCCATGCTCAATTAAAGCAACACGCGTTTCACTAGGGGTTACATTGATTAATAATTCACTACTCATTCTATTTTTATCCTTGCTGTAACCCTAAATTTTTTATGGCTTAACTATTCACTTGAATACTGGTTGGTAAAGCACATTTTGCTAGCATTTGTGACGTTTCATATAAAGGTAAACCAACAACAGCAGAGTAACTTCCCTTAATTGTAGTAACAAATTGCCCTCCTATCCCCTGAATGGCATAAGATCCAGCTTTGTCACACGGCTCTCCTGTGTGCCAATAACGTTTTATTTCCTCAACACTTAACGATTTAAACTGAACCTGCGTTTCAATTAACTGACTCATCAGCTTGTTTGAATTATCTTGGCTAATAACGGCAATTGCAGTTAATACTTGATGTTGCTTATTCTCAAGGCGCAGCAATGTTGTTATACACTCAGCTTCATTTGCAGGTTTGCCTAATATATCACCTTCAATTACTACACTAGTATCTGAGCCAATAACAACAGATTGTGCTTGTTGCTGTACAGACAATGATGAAAATATTGCTTGTGCCTTTTCTTTTGCTAAACGTAATACATAATCTTTAGCTGTTTCATTACTGCGCACTGACTCGTCAATATCAGCGGCTTGCGTAGTAAATTGATAACCTAGCTGCGCTAAAAGTTCTTTTCTTCTAGGCGATTGTGAAGCCAAAATAAGTTGTTTCATGTATATACCCATATCCAAACAAACTAGTCATTTAATAGAAAAATGTCGGCGTACTTTACGCAATAAATAAAATACCCACGGCCACAACACGATTGTTGTTATTACGGGGTATAAATAACTGGTCAGAAAAGAAACATCAATTAAAAAACGTTGTAGCCAAAAAACAACTAAGTGATATAAGGCGGCTAACACCCCCATAATTAATGCTTGCTGCCAAATAGAAAAGTTACGTATTTTCTGAAAGTTTTCTGCAACAATAAAAACTGAAACAGCCATAGCTGCAGCATGAACACCTAATACAGAGCCAAGTAAAACATCCAATAAAAAGCCCATAACCCATGCTGTGATAATATTTACTCGCCCTGGTAAAGCCATACACCAGTACACAAGAACAATCAGTACCCAATCAGGACGAAATGCATCAACACTGAGCGGCAACGGCATAATGCTCGCCATAATAGCCACTAATAAAGTAAGTAAAATAATGACACTATTATGAGCGAACATTAGTTAGTTACCTTAAACTTAATTTGAGACTGAACTTGAGGCTTAATTAGAGACTTATCTTGGGTTTCCGTTAGGGGTTTAGCTTTAGGCGCAAAAATACTAACAGGCTCTTTATCTGATAATAACAACAGATAACGTAAACGATCTATTTGAGCAATAGGCGTACTGTATACTCGAGAAAATTCTCTAGATTCATTATTACTAACAAATGAAATAGTAGAAACGGGGTAACCTTCAGGATATTTTCCTCCGAGCCCTGAAGTTACCAATATATCGCCTATTTTAATATCCGCACTTTGTGATACAAAATTATGATTTAAGCGATCTATTTGGCCACTACCAGAAGCTAATAGCCTTAAGCCATTTCGTTTTACTCTAACGGGTACTGCATGAGAAATATCAGTAATTAAGATAACCCTAGAAGTCGTTTGCCCAACGTGTAATATTTGCCCAACAATGCCTAACGCATCAAGAACAGGCTGACCTTCATGAACGTCATCTCTCGCACCGCGATTAATAACAATTTGGTGCGTGTAAGGGTCACTATCTACTGATAAAATTTCTGCCACCATCTTTTTTAATTCACTGCGTAATGGTGAAGCAAGTAAAGAGCGTAGGCGTTCGTTTTCTTGTTTTATAATATCAAGCTGCATAGCTTGTTCATGGAATTCAAGTTCATTCAAACGAAATTGTTGATTTTCAGCCGTTAACTGTTGCCGAGTAGTTACATTGGTTGACACCCATGTCAACGCTAACTTAGGCGTATTAGCAAGATACTGTAAAGGGCTTACCATAGACTGTAAATAACCACGTAAAGACTCAAAACTTGCCATTTTATGATCGAAAAAAATCAATAAAGCAGAACAAAACAGCACCAAGACAAGTCGGTGCTGTGGGGATGGACCATGTTTAAAAATTGGGTTCATAAAAAACCAGTTACGGGTTGATAGCTTCTAATTATGAGTTGTTAGTTATACCTTTAAAATCATATAAAGAACATTTTCTAAGCTGTAGGGGTTTCGCTGAAACTTAGTTCAAGTACAAGGAAAAAGCACGGAGTTGACGTTAGTCAATGAGTACTTTTAACGCCGTAATTGGATTAAATAGCAATGAAAACCCACAGTTTTTATTCATAGGAAAAGAGGTCGCCCCCATGCATATCAATCATTTCTAGGGCTTTACCACCGCCTCGGGCAACACAAGTAAGAGGGTCTTCAGCAACAACAACAGGAATACCTGTTTCTTCCGTTAATAAGCGATCTAAATCTCTTAATAGTGCACCGCCACCTGTTAACACCATACCACGCTCAGAAATATCTGAAGCTAGCTCAGGTGGTGATTGCTCTAATGCAACCATAATAGCACTGACAATACCTGATAACGGCTCTTGTAATGCTTCTAATATTTCATTGCTATTTAAGGTAAAACTACGTGGTACACCTTCAGCAAGATTTCGACCACGCACTTCAATTTCAATTAATTCATCACCTGGATAAGCCGAGCCAATCTCATGCTTAATGCGCTCTGCTGTCGCTTCACCAATTAAACTACCAAAATTACGACGAACGTAGTTAATAATAGCTTCATCAAATTTATCACCACCAATACGCACTGATGAAGAATAAACAACACCATTTAACGAGATAATACCAACTTCAGTAGTACCGCCACCAATATCAACAACCATAGAGCCTGTTGCTTCTGACACTGGCATGCCTGCCCCAATTGCGGCAGCCATAGGTTCGTCAATTAAATACACCTCACGAGCGCCTGCACCCATAGCCGATTCACGAATAGCACGACGTTCTACTTGGGTTGAACCACAAGGAACACACACTAAAACTCTTGGGCTAGGGCGTAAAAAATTATTGCTATGCACTTGTTTTATAAAATGTTGTAACATTTTTTCAGTAACAAAAAAATTGGCTATAACACCATCTTTCATTGGGCGTATTGCTTCAATATTACCCGGTGTACGACCCAGCATTTGCTTTGCCGCAGTACCTACCGCGGCAACACTTTTTGAGCCACCTGAACGGTCTTGACGAATAGCAACTACTGAAGGCTCGTTTAAAACTATACCTTGGTCTTTAACATAAATAAGAGTGTTGGCTGTACCTAAATCAATTGATAAATCATTAGAAAACATACCGCGTAATTTTTTAAACATAAGCTCGAAATGTCCTGTGAAAATGCGAGTTAATTAGCGCGAAAGTTAGCGCATGTTATTTTTTGAATAACAGATCGAACAATCATACCTGAGTATCCGCACCAATTCTATTAGGTCGATTGTTTTTAATGAATAAAAGTGTAACTAATGAACTTCTCGTTGGTAAATTATACGGTCATTACCACGAAATAGGCCAAAAGTTGCTGTTGCTGAAGGGTTATCATCATAAAGCAAACCGTCAGCAAGTTCATCAACACCATTCCAATCATATTTAAGCCAATAATAAATACCATAAATCACTTCAACCTTACCTTGTTTATCCTCACCTTCTCCTGCGGCAGGTAAAACAATTTGCCGTGTTATGCCATCAGCTAAATCATCAACATCTACAAATGTTCCTGAAACAGCTGAAATATTAGCAGGATCAAGTCCAACTTCATTAGAGCCAAAACTAACGTTAGCCGAATTATATGACGTACAAGTATCATCATCAGCTAAGACAAAGTTAGTTCCATTAAAATATTCAACTGATAGCACCTGACCTAATGGGGAAGTTTCTGGGCCAAAACTATTTTCAAGGTTAGCACGGCCAAAGCGTATTTCTTTCCCTATTGGTTTTAATACCCATAATCGTCCATTACCCGTATCACTATCACCATCAATAGCGACTACATTATCAGCATCTTCTACTGAATCTATTCCTAACTCAATTTTTGCAGGAAAAGGAATAGTTTTTGAATTTTTTTCATGAAGATAAATAAAATTATCATTAGCATTGAATGCATAGGTAATTACGCCATTTTCTCCAGACAAACTACCGTCAGATAAAGAGCCGTCAGTGACGTTTGCTGTGAGTTTAACTTTTACTCCAAGGGCACCAAGTTTTTCAGCATCTTCAATAGGAACAATATAATCAACACCACTCTCTGAAAGCATCATAAAATCATCTCTATAGTTTTGTGTTGTTGAAGAAACACCATTAAGGTCAGCCTTAGACTTTGCAGTAATCAATAACTTGGGTTCAAGTTCATATTGCAAAGCACCTTTTCCTGACAATTCACTGCTCATTTGCCCTACATAAGCAAAATTCATTACTGAGCTAGGGCTAGTCAAATCACAAACAGATTTTAGCTCTCCATCAAGACCAGTCGTTAATTCAAAATGATCAGGAATAAAACGGCCAACATAAGGGGCTTTACCAATAACATTATCTGCACCTAAATAAGCGGTAGTAGTGGCTGTAAAACTAATAATACCCACTTCGCTGTAAGTCATATTATTGTTACTAGCAACACCATTAGCAAAACCTGTAATAATTTTGTTGGTTAATGTGCCTAACGCACCTGGATCAGGTAAATATTTTTCAGGGGTTATTTCAGCCGTTTCATTGACAAAGTTTTTTGTAACCGTATTGCCTGATAAATCG
>JADGDH010000085.1 GCA_016745015.1 Colwellia sp. | reverse complement strand
AAAAGCAATGGTTTTTTAATGGTGCAATAGTATTAGGTGTAGGGTTAATTTTAGGGCTGATTTTACCTAAGATTTTTGCTCGTCGTCGCAGTTCAATGGAAAATTGGAGTTAACCTCTAAAAATGAGGCAGCTACACTTATACTCATGTTACCTCGAAATGCTCGTTTCAGCGAGAATTAAAAGGCTTAGAGGCAAGGCATTGATTGAAGAGAATGGTTGTTCCCTTATCGAAATCAATAACGCTGCATATAAGCCTTTTAAACTCGCCCTTCGGGGATGACTGAGCAAATCATGATCTACGTTGCATCTTTTTTTAAGGGAACAACCATTAATAAAAATATGCGCCTTGATCATGAGTCGCTCAGGTATCCTGAAACAGATATTTTGAAGTATCATGAGTATATGTAATGATTTAGGAATTTAATGAATATTTTAATTTTTACCCGTTCTACCGCAACTATTAATCAATGTAGACCCGAAATTGAAATATATTGCAAACTAGCTGAACTAGGTCACCCTGTTACTGTAGTCACAAATACAACACCCGAACTAAAAGCCCGATTTCAACAGGCTGGGGTTAACTTAATTGAAAATATCGTAAGTAAAAAAATATGTATAAAATCAATAAAAATACTGCGAAAAGAATTATCAACAAACAAGTATGATATTGTTTATGCTTGCTGCTCAAAAACAATACCAAATGCAGCTATTGCATGTATTGGCTTTAATGTAAAACTGGTGGCTTACCGAGGAACAACTGGCGGCCTACACAAAAGTGATTTAACTAATTATTTAACATTATTAAACCCAAGAATAGATGGCGTTATCTGTGTTTCTAATGCAGTTCAAAGGCATGTTGAAAAAAAAGTTCGTCAAGCTATCAAATCTAATGTTAAGACCATATATAAAGGTCATGATTTAAACTGGTATAAAGAACCCGCAATAGACTTAACATCAATCAACAGTAATAAAAATAATTTTAATGTATTATGTATTGCCAGTACTCGCCCACATAAAGGCTTGCAATACTTACTTACTGCAGCAAAATATTTAAAAGACATTCAAAATTTAAGAATAATTTTAGTTGGCCATAGTATTGATACAGAGCCCTTTAATTCTTTAATAACTGATTCTGGAATGAGCAATAACATCATTCAATTGGGATTCAGGCAAGATGTTCCACAAATTGCCTCTGCCTGTGATGTATTAGTACTTCCTTCAATTCGTGAAGGTTTACCTCGTGCGGTATTAGAATCTTTAGCCAATGGAACTCCCGTTATCACCTCAGCTAACGAAGGTGCTATGGAAATTATTGAGAATGATAAAAACGGGTACATTGTTCCTATTGCAGATGGAGAAGCCATAGCTGAACGAATAAGATACCTACACCAAAATAAAGAAGCTTTAACTCGCTTAGAGAAAAACACATTTAAAACAATTGAAACTAAAATGTCTCATCAACAAACAGTTAAAAACATGATTAAATATTTTGAAGAAATCATCAACCAATAAAAAAATAGATAATTAATTATTATTTTTTATCTTTGCTATTATTAGGATGAAAATATGCAAATAGATACTTATTAAAGGTATACTGCATTTGAATCATCGCAATAGCAAAACCTAATCGACCATCCAAAAACCCCAAACGTAAAAAATAATGCCTAATAAAAGCAAAAATTGCAGAATAGGTAGCTTTAAACATGCCACCTTTCTTTCCTTTACGCTGCTTATCATCAGCACTTAAACTAGCGTAACGATTTCGTTTATTAATATATTGAAATAGATCATCATATTGATAATGCAATAAATCACCTTTTAAACGTGTTTTTTTACACCCTTTACAATCTAATGCTTCATGAACTAGAGATTTATTATAACTAAACTTATTTTTATTATAAATACGAGCAATCCTGTCAGGATACCAACCACTATGATAGATAAACTCACCACAAAAATTCGTTAACCTGTTTACATAAAACACATCACTTTCATTAGCTTGTGCAATATTTCTTAATATTTCATTTTTCAACTTTTCTGTTACAATTTCGTCACAATCTATCGCAAAGATCCAATCGTTAGAGGCATATTCTTCAGCTCTTCGTCTTTGTATTCCAAACCCTTGCCAGTCATCTTCAATATAAACTTTATCGGTAAATTGTTTTGCAACTTCAATAGTTCTATCTGTGCTACCCGAGTCAACTACTATAATTTCATCTGCCCAATTAACAGAGGCTAAACAACTAGAAATTTTGCTTTCTTCATTTTTACAAATAATACATATTGATATTTTTTTCATTTTATCTCCAAATGCGTTCAAAACTTCCAGTACTTTAGTTTTTTACGCATTTTAAAATGCCGTAAAAAATTAAAAGGTTTTGGTTTACTTGCTCTATTTTTACCATTCAGCACTTCATCAGCAGCATCTAACACTCGACATGAAGACTTACCATCAATGTAAGGATGAGTATCGTTAATAAAACACTTTACCTTTGCTTGTAATTCTGCAGGATAAGATAAAGCATATTTAATACTTTCTTCCAGCTTTTCTTTATCGCTAATATTAACCATATAACCTTTAGGTGATATATTATTATAAGTCACTACTGGTTTATTTAGCATTAAAAACATCATTAACACTGATGAGGTATCACAAACCATAACATCCGCTTGTTGTAGTAATGGAATAACATTGTCTGTTTCAATAAATGATAAGTTTTCACTTTCAAGGCTTTTGTATTGCTCAACAATTTCAACAGGCATTTTGGGATGAAACTGAATCAACCATTGCCATTTGCCACTTTCACTTAAACGTTTCACCGTTTCAAATAAATGCGGTGCACACGTTAACGCACGGGAAAAGGTCGAGCACATCAATATAGTTGGCTTATCGTTTTTCTTTACACTAGTGAAATCAAATAAAGGATCGAGTGCTGGCCAGCCCGTCTGCTTTACTGAAAAATGTTGGTGTTGTTTTGCTAACTCAATAAATGGTAAAGTTGTATTAGGTCCTTGAGTGCAATATAAATCAAAACAGCCTCTAATATTAAAATGATCTTGAAAACCCCGTCTATTAAGCTTTCCTGCATTAAAACCATGGAATACACCTACCTTTATACCTGAGATGAAGTTTGGCACAACATTACCAGGTACAAAAACAACATCAGGGCAATACAATTGTACTTGCGAAATAGACAGAAGATGTTGCTCATCAGCCTGCAAATAATCGGCATTAACCTCTTTTCCCTCTAAAAACCATGCAGCTTGATCACCTCTAGCTAAAATAGCCTTTTGTAACGGACGTAAAATAGCATAAGAGTAATTTTGAGAAATATAAAAAAGGTAACGTTTACCTGTCATCACGTAGTCTACTTATAAAAATATAGTCAGAATAAGCTAGCTATTTTAAACCTATGTAATCATGATTAAAACACGTATAATTCTTTTTTTTCAGATACACTTTTTTATTTATCAATTAGGAAGCGGATCCCTCTTTACATGTTATTTTTTCAAAGATTACTAACAAAACCCATACTAATTAGTATATTAATAGTTAGCACGCACTCGTTAGCCGAACCTTGGATTGACACCTCTGACATTTATTTAAAAGCCTATATTCAACTACTTGCTGATACTGGTCATATTATTACTCCAGTAACCACTTACCCATTAATGTGGCACGATATTGCTCGTGATCTTAAAAAAACAAATCAAAGTAACTTAACCACAAATCAAAAAAATGCTTATCGCTACATAAATCATCAATTTAAGTTAGCTAAAAAAAATCAAACACGCATCAAAGTTCAAACAGGAATAGAGAATAAGCGTTTTACGAGTTTTGGCGATCAGGTCAGTGATAAAAATAGCATTAGCGTGCACTCAAGTATAATGTTCGAAAATTTTGCAGCAAAGTTTGCTCCTAGTTATACCCATAATCCACAAGATGGAGAAAAAACCCGTCTAGACGAAAGTTATGTAGCTGGCTTTATCGGCAACTGGGTGGTATCACTTGGTCGACAGAATCGTTGGTATGGCCCAACTTGGGATACCAGTTTAAGCTTAACTAATAATGCTCGCCCAATAACTGCTCTCGCTATTTCACGCAAATCAGCCATACCATTTACTTTCCCTTTTACTGAACTAGAAGTTCCTTGGACTGTCACCAGCTTTATGGGGCAAATGGATGATAACCGTACAGTAAAAAACACGTTACTCTGGGGGTTTAGGTTAAACCTTAAACCATTTAAAAATTTAGAGTTAGGCATTACTCGTATAGCACAATGGGGAGGAGATGGTCATTCTCAAGATTTGTCAACTTTCTGGAATGTACTTACTGGTAGAACTAACTGTGGTGTTGACGACTTAGTTTGTGATGAGAACAATCCAAACCCAGCCAATCAACAGGCAGGATATGACTTACGTTATAGCTTCAACTTATTTGATGTGCCAATGAGTTTCTATGGGCAAAAATTTGCTGAAGATGGCAAAGAGGGTACTCTAAATTATTTAACTAAAGCTCAACCTCAAGTTGGTTTTGACGCACACCTAACTATTTTAGGCAAACCCAGTACTGTTTTTATTGAATTAGCTGATAGCTTAGCTGATTGTGGAAAAAGAGACAAAATTGGTGATTGCTATTATGAACATTCAAGCTATAAGACAGGCATGCGCTACAATGGTCGTACTATCGGAAGTACCTATGACAATGATGCAAAAACTTACATTTTAGGTACTATTTCACAACTAAGTACTAACACTAGACTAACCACTAAGTTACGTTATTTAGATCTTAACTATGATAATAGCGACAAAGCTCCTGACGACCCTATTATTGGTAACCCAGTAACGAGTATTGCCGAGCAGGTTTGGATGATATCAAGCAGTGTTCAGCATGATTATAGAAACTGGCGTTTTATTTTAGCTGCCGATGCAAGCCAGTCAACTTTCGAAAATGATATTGACGATGAAACTAATTTTAATGTCTCTTTACACGTTGAATATAACCTTTAAGAACTTAAATAAACTAGTTACATATAACTAAACCATCTAGCATTTAAATATTTTTCATTTGACAGTGTTAGAGTATATGCGTTATTAATACACATAGAGTAAACTTTTTAATAATTTGAACAATAAACACAAGTAATAGAATAAATAAAATGATTGAGTTCACTGTTAGTAAAGTTAAGCACAGCACACTAAACCTCCTCCTCGCACTCGTTTTGCGCGGCTAGGTTTTGTTGCTTATTTAATTACTACAGACATTCTATTAGAATCAAATAAATAAAATATTCAAATAAAACCCGCGCTAGCTAACGCGGGTTTTTTACGTCTAAGTGTTAGTTAGCTTTTAAACTGTAGAGTAAACAGTGCTAGTAAGTAATATTAGGCATATATAAAGGATAAAAACATGAGCAACATCGCAGCATCAAATTCACAAAGCTCCTCATCACAAGGTTTATCATCACAAGACAATGTCATTATTTTCGACACAACTTTGCGTGATGGTGAGCAAGCATTAAATGCAAGCTTATCGGTACATGAAAAGTTGCAAATTGCACTGGCACTTGAACGTTTAGGCGTAGATATTATGGAAGTGGGCTTTCCTGTATCTTCGCCGGGTGATTTTGAATCAGTACAGCAAATAGCACGCACCATAAAAAATGCCCGTGTTTGTGGTTTAGCCCGTGCGGTTGAAGCAGATATTGATGCCTGTGCCGAGTCATTAAAAGTAGCGGAACAATTTCGTATTCATACTTTTATTTCAACGTCTGATGTTCATGTACAACAAAAATTACGTAAAGAGTTTGCTGATGTTCAAGCAATGGCTGTACATGCAGTAAAATATGCTCGTAAGTTTACGGACGATGTTGAATTTTCATGTGAGGATGCAGGTCGAACGCCTATTGATAACTTATGCCGTATGGTTGAAGCTGCCATTAATGCAGGAGCTACTACGGTAAATATTCCTGATACGGTTGGCTATACTATGCCATTTGAGTTTCAAGGTATCATTACCAATTTATTTAATCGTGTTCCTAACATTGATAAAGCCATTATTTCAGTACATTGTCATAATGACTTAGGGTTAGCAGTAGCGAATTCTATGGTTGCAGTACAAGCAGGTGCTCGTCAAATTGAATGTACCATTAATGGTATTGGCGAACGGGCTGGTAATTGCTCATTAGAAGAAGTGGCAATGATAATGCAAACACGTAAGGCATTATTAGGTGTTCACACCAATATTAACCACCAAGAAATTGCCCGCACTTCTAAATTAGTTAGCACTTTATGTAACATGCCAGTGCAATTAAACAAAGCGATTGTTGGTGGTAATGCTTTTAGCCATTCATCAGGTATTCATCAAGATGGCATGTTAAAAGCCAGTAATACTTATGAAATTATGACACCTGAAAGTGTCGGTATTGCTAAAACCAAATTAAACCTAACTTCTCGCAGTGGTCGTCATGTCATTAAACATCGCATGGAAAGTTTGGGTTACCAAGAGTCTGATTATAACATTGAGCAACTTTATGCTGACTTCTTAGCGTTAGCTGATAAAAAAGGCCAAGTATTTGATGATGATTTAGAAGCTTTAGTTTTTAAATTAAAGCAAAAAGATTTGAAAGATTATTACCGCCTAGAAAACATTAAAGTACAATGTGGTGACGGTGATTTTGCTACCGCTAGCATCAAATTAATATCAGGTGACGATAGCGAAGGCAAAATTCATGCTGCAACAGGTAACGGCCCCGTTGATGCTTTATATCAAGCGATAAAGCAAACAGTTGATATTGAATTTTCTGTCAGTGACTATAAAATATCAAACAAAGGTTCAGGTGAAGACGGTTTAGGCCAAGCTGATTTAGTGGTCACTTGGAACGGTAGAAATTTCCATGGTTACGGTTTAGAAACTGATGTAATCGAAGCATCAGGTCAAGCACTTATTAATTCATTAAATAGTATTCGTCGCGCAATGACTATAGCAGATTTGAAAGCAGCAAAATAAATGTAGGTTAGAATTCATTCTGACACAGTAATTTGAAATCAAAAGGTTTAAGAAAACATGTCCAACATAGCAATTTTAGCCGGTGATGGTATCGGCCCAGAAGTAATGGTTGAAGCCAAAAAAGTTTTAACTGTCATTGCAAAGAAATTTGATCTAGAAATCAGTACTAAAGATTATGATATTGGTGGTGCAGCCATTGATAACCACGGCAATGCCCTACCTGATTCAACCATGGCTGGTTGTATAGCTAGCGATGCTATTTTATTTGGATCAGTTGGCGGCCCTAAATGGGCAAATTTACCTCCTACAGAGCAACCAGAACGGTGTGCTCTTTTAGGTTTACGCGGTCATTTTGATTTATTTTGTAATATGCGCCCAGCAACATTACAACCTGCCCTATCATCACTATCAACATTACGCAGTGATATTTCAGAGAAAGGTTTTGATGTTTTAGTTATCCGTGAATTGACTGGCGACATTTACTTTGCTGAACCGAAAGGTCGTAGAGGTGAAGGCGAAGAAGAAACAGGTTTTGATTCAATGTTTTATTCTCGCCGTGAAGTAAAGCGTATTACTCACCTTGCTTTTCAAGCAGCACAAAAACGTAACAACAAGGTAACCTCTGTAGATAAAGCTAACGTATTAGCCACTAGCCAATTATGGCGTCAAGTAGTGGAAGAGGTCGCTGTTGAATATCCAGAAGTTGAGCTAGAGCACTTATATGTTGATAACGCAGCAATGCAACTAGTGCGTGATCCAAATCAATTTGACGTAATGTTATGCCCAAACTTGTTCGGTGATATTTTATCTGATATTTGCGCAATGATCACAGGCTCTATGGGCTTATTACCTTCAGCAAGTTTAAACGAACAAGGCTTTGGCATGTATGAGCCTGCAGGTGGAAGTGCACCAGATATCGCAGGCATGGGTATTGCTAACCCTATAGCTCAAATTTTATCAGCAGCATTAATGCTGCGTTATAGCTTAAATGAAGGGGTTGCAGCCAAAGCAATTGAAGATGCCGTAGCAAGTGCCTTAGATAACGGCATATTAACCGCTGATTTATTACCTGCAAGCGATAGAGGAAATGCCAAAACCACCAGCGAAGTAGGTGATTATATCTGTAAACAAATCGAGAGCGCATAAAATGACAATGAACACCCCAAGAACCATGTATGAAAAATTATGGCAATCACATTTAATTGAAGAAAAAGCGGGTGAAACACCTTTGCTTTATGTTGATCGCCATTTAATTCACGAAGTAACTTCACCACAGGCTTTTGCTAATTTACGTTTTCATAATCGCCCTGTACGTCATCCTGAACGTACAATCGCCACTATGGATCACAATATTTCTACCCGTTCAATTAAAATTGATGCCGCAGGTGAAGGCGCTGCAAATCAATTACGAGCATTAGAAAAAAACTGTAAAGACTTTGGTATTAAGTTATTTGGCATGGGTCATAAAAACCAAGGTATTGCTCATGTAATGGGGCCAGAACTTGGTTTAACCTTACCAGGTACAATCATCGTTTGTGGTGATTCTCATACCGCAACCCACGGTGCATTTGGTTCTATAGCTTTTGGTATTGGTACTTCAGAGGTTGAACACGTTTTTGCAACACAAACCTTACGTCAAACCAAAGCTAAAACAATGAAAATTGAAGTTAAAGGGCAAGTTGGCAAAGGCATCAGTGCGAAAGATATTATTCTTGCTATTATTGGTAAAACAGGTAGCGCAGGCGCAACTGGTTATGTGGTGGAATATTGCGGTGAAGCAATTGAAGCACTTAGCATGGAAGAGCGTATGACCGTTTGCAACATGAGCATAGAGTTTGGCGCTAAAGCTGGTTTAGTTGCTCCTGATCAAACTACCTTTGATTATGTAGAAGGCAAAGAATACGCACCAAAAGGTAAAGATTTTCAACAAGCTGTGGCTGATTGGAAAAAACTAAAATCTGACGATGATGCCGTTTTTGATAGCGTGTTAACGCTTGAAGCGAAAGACATTAAAGCGCAAGTTACCTGGGGAACTAACCCTGGGCAAGTAATCAGTATTGATGGTTCAGTACCCTCTCCTGAAGACTTTAGTGACCCAATAGAAAAGGAATCATGTATAAGTGCTTTAGCCTACATGGACTTAGTTGCAGGTACTAAAATAACAGATATAAACGTAAACAAGGTTTTTATCGGTTCTTGTACTAACTCACGCATTGAAGATCTTAGAGCGGCGGCAAGCGTTGTTAAAAACTACACAGCAAAAGGACAAAGCGTACAAGACTCTGTTGATGCTATTATTGTTCCTGGCTCATACCGTGTTAAAGCGCAAGCTGAAAGCGAAGGTTTAGATAAAATATTTAGTGATGCAGGGTTTGAGTGGCGCTTACCGGGTTGTTCAATGTGTTTAGGCATGAATGACGATGTGCTTGAAGAGGGTGACCGTTGTGCTTCAACCAGTAACCGTAACTTTGAAGGACGCCAAGGCCGTGGCAGTCGCACTCACTTAGTTAGCCCTGAAATGGCTGCTGCTGCTGCTATTACTGGGCATTTTGTCGATTTGAACAAGTAACAATTTTCTTTTTGTGATTTAAAACAATTAAGGCGTCAAAAGTACTCATTGACTATCGTCAACTCCGTGCTTATCCCTTTTAATTGAAATAAATAACGTTAAGAAAACTTGTCACTAAAAAAGATTTATAGGAATAGAAAATGGAAAAATTTACTACTCATACAGGCTTGGTTGTGCCACTAGATATCGCTAACGTCGATACCGATCAAATCATCCCAAAACAATTTTTACAAAAAACGGAACGTGTTGGCTTTGGTGTACATTTATTTCATGATAGCCGCTACTTAGATCATAGCGGAAAAGAGCCAAACCCTGAGTTTATTTTAAACAAACCAGAATATAAAACTGCTAGTATTTTATTAGCACGAGAAAACTTTGGCTGTGGTTCAAGTCGTGAACATGCACCATGGGCGTTAGAAGAGTACGGCTTTAAAGTTATTATTGCGCCAAGCTTCGCTGATATATTCTATGGAAACTGTATCAACATTGGTTTATTGCCAATTATATTAAGTGAAGACGAAATAGAGCAATTATTTAATCAAGCAGATAACGCTAATCTTACCCTAACAGTAAATTTAGCTAATAACACCGTCAGCTATGGTGATGTAAGTTTTACTTTTGAACTCGGTAAATTTCAAAAGTACTGTTTAGAAGAAGGTGTTGATAGCGTAGGCTGGACATTAAATAAACTTGATAAGATTAAAGCCTTTGAAGCGAACATGCCTGCTTGGCAGTAAAGAACAATAACGTCTTAAGAAAAAGTCATAAGTTTCGAAGCATTATCAACTGTTCTATTCGAGACTCATGGCTTTTCTTGCTCGCACCTGACTTTACCAATTAGTTAATGCTGGTAGACTAAATTTCTCACCACGATAAGTTAAAATCACTTGTTGTGGTAGAATTTCATCAATAACTACCCCATTACCCAAGCTATCCCCTTCGTAGCGATCTCGTCCATTAACATTAACCCAACCTTCGCCATCTGAAGCATATATATGTTGCTCAAAACGTAAACTAGGCACCCCTTCTTGCACCCACGTTGGCATTTGCGTTAATGACTTTATATCGCTGTTTGTTCTATTGTCATGCTCAATATCTTTCGTTTTAATTGAAGCATTTTTAGTGTCATCAATAGCGGCTTGAAAACGAGCAAGTAAATTATCCGAAACACCATCAACCGCTTCAACTTGATAGTTATTAGGTTGAACAAGTGGCTTCGGTAACTCTTTAATAGGCTCAGTGGTAACAATATTCTCTGGTAGTTTAGGCGGCTCTGATACTTTTGGTTGAAGCGGTTTCTTTTTCTCGCTACTGATCACTAATTGCTGGGCTAGTTCTGGCTGGGCTTGTTTTAACTGGACTGGTTTTAATGGAGTTAGTTTGTCTTCTTCTGATTCTTTTACTAATTCGCTACTCTCTACTCGCAATTGTTCTGCTGACTGCTCTTTCTGTCCTAGCCAAAAGCCAGTTAACAGCATAGCTGCTAACACACTAGCGGCCAAAACGGTTTGAATGCTTTTTTTCTTCCACCAAGTTCTCGGTTCAAAATCATCACCTAAAGCCTGACTTGCTGCTTTTAACACAATATTTTTATCAACAACTGCATTATTACCATTGTAGGCTTCCATTAATGCACTATGGCAAATCAAATTAATAAGCCTTGGAACACCTTGAGATAATTCATGAATTTTTACTAAAGCGCCTTTATTAAAAAGAGCTCGATGGCAATCAGCCACGGATAGTCTGTGCTTTATATACGAAGCTAACTCTTGCTGATTTAACGGCAGCAAATGATACCGAGCAGTAATTCGTTGCGCCAATTGTCGTAAATCACGACGCTTTAACAGTTGTTGTAATTCTGGTTGCCCTATTAAAATAACTTGCAGTAATTTTTTAGTGTTGGTTTCTAAGTTAGTAAGTAACCGCAGCTGCTCTAATACCTGAGCTTCTAAATGTTGGGCTTCATCAATAATCAATAAAGTATTAATGCTATTAGCATGATTTTTTAATAATTTTTCAGCAATTTTATCCGTTAACGTTTTTAACGTAGCATTTGTTTTACGGTAACGAATTTTTAATTGATCACAAATAGTTGCCAATAACTCTTGGCTTGATAGCGTTGGGTTTAAAATAAAAGCTAATTGCGTATTTTCAGGTAAATCCGCCATCAAACAACGGCTGACTGTTGTTTTCCCCGTACCTACCTCACCCGTAAGTAAAACAAAACCGCCAGAGCCGTCTAAACCATAGCTTAAATGTGTCAATGCTTCGCGATGCCTATCACTCATAAATAAGTATTTAGGATCAGGGGCTATTGAAAAGGGTGGTTCACTTAACGAGAAGAAATTAGTGTACATAAAAACGAAGTGATAAAAGTAAAAAGACTGTGAAGAAATTACCTTGTTGTTACTACGATGTCTACAATTTACGCGCATACTTAACTAAAAGTTGTGGTAAACTTTAGTAAATTATTTATTTTCTTTGGCTCTTTTTTGACTACAAACAACACCACTATTGCAGATACCTCTGAACTGAATGTTTATCTAGTTGGAGGTGCAGTGCGAGATCAGCTGTTAAATAGAGCGGTTAAAGATCACGACTATTTAGTGGTTGGTGCTACCGTTGATAAAATGCTATCACTTGGTTTTAAGCAAGTTGGCAAAGACTTTCCAGTTTTTTTACATCCTAATACTAAGGATGAATACGCCCTCGCTCGCACAGAGAAAAAACAAGGTCAAGGATACACTGGTTTTACTTGTTATGCCGAGCCTGATGTTACGATTGAGCAAGATTTATTCCGTCGCGATCTCACAGTAAATGCCATGGCAAAAAGTCAGAATGGTGAAATTATTGATCCCTACAATGGTCAACAAGATATTAAAAATAGAATATTGCGCCATGTAAGCAATGCCTTTATTGAAGATCCTTTAAGAGTGTTGCGTGTTGCTCGCTTTGCTGCTCGTTATTATAGTTATGGTTTTACCATTGCTGATGAAACTATTGAGCTAATGACCAAAATAAGCACTAGCGGAGAATTATCAACATTAAGTGCAGAACGTGTATGGCAAGAGATGGAGCGTAGTTTATCTGAAGATATTAGTCCTGAAGGTATTAGTCCTGAAGATGCTAACTATGAAAGCACAGATTCAACAAATAAACAAAAACAAGCAAACCCAGAGGTGTTTTTTCAAATATTACATCAATGCCAAGCACTTAAAGTAATTTGGCCTGAATTAGAT
>JADGDH010000225.1 GCA_016745015.1 Colwellia sp. | reverse complement strand
TAGCCATTTCAAAATATGGCTTAGAAAAGTCAAACTTATTGAAAACACCAACAATTAGTGTCAAAGATGTTGAAGCGATAACTAAAGTGGTTGAGCCTAAAGGGAAAACGGATGAGATCAAAGTCATTCGCCTACCTAATGGTGGTATTAGAATAACGACCAGAGATGAAAGCGTTGCTGAAAGTAGCAAACAAAAAAATGATGGCAATAATTAGCGGTATAAATTTAATCATATAAATATTATAGATATATTAGGAATAACACTTGGAAGTTTGGACGGTAGCAAATCAAAAAGGTGGGGTAGGTAAAACTACGACTACTATTGCTTTAGCTGGTTTATTAGCTGAGTGTGGTAAAAAAGTATTGCTAGTTGATACGGATCCGCATGCCTCATTAAGTTATTATTTTGGTATTGAGTCGGAAGATTTAGACTTAAGTGTTTATGATTTATTTATTCAAGTATCATCAAAAGAGCAAATCTTACAAAGTTTATGCCCTACTCAATATGAAAACATTGATATTCTGCCTGCTACAATGGCCTTAGCAACGCTAGACCGAGCACTAGGCGCAAAAGGTGGAATGGGCTTAGTCTTAAAAAAGGCTATGTCAAAAGTATCACAAAATTATGATTATGTTTTGATAGATTGTCCGCCTGTACTCGGTGTACTTATGGTAAATGCTCTCGCGGCATCAGACCAAATAATAGTACCAGTACAAACAGAGTTTTTAGCATTAAAGGGCTTAGATCGTATGATCAAAACAATGGATATGATGCAAGGAGAGCATGACAAGCCCTTTAAATATACCATTGTGCCAACCATGTTTGACAAACGAACTAAGGCATCACTTTTGGCTTACCAACAATTACAAGAAAACTATCAAGAAAAAGTGTGGCCAAGCGTTATTCCAATTGACACTAATTTTAGGAATGCTAGCCTAACACAAAAAGTACCGTCTCATTTTGCAGCAAACTCTCGGGGAGTGTTTGCTTATAAAGGTTTATTAGATTATTTATTGAAGCTACCTCAAAGAAGTATCAAATAAATGACAAAAGCACTCGCAGCAAGTAATAAAGTTATGAAGAATTATTTGTCAGAATTGATGACAGATGAACCTACCATGCAAAAAAGTAGTAAACATGAATTAGGTGCTCTATCTAAGAGTAAACCTGTTGAAGATAAACGCTTAGAAACGTTATTGAAAAATGTTAACGTCGAGCTTGAAGTTAAAGAAACAGTCATTAACGATACGGTTAAGGTAAATACAGCGGAACCTTTAGTTACCCCTAAAAAAACAGGGAATATTATACCTAAAAAGTCAAAACTTTATCGCCAAGGAGACTTTCAAGCATTATTTTTTAATGTGGGTGGTTTGACGGTTGCAGTGCCTTTAATTGAGTTAGGGGGTATTCATAAAATTGAAAAAACGACTGCTTTAATGGGTAAACCTGACTGGTTTAAAGGAGTGATGCTTTATCGCGATGAAAAAATTAATGTAGTCGACACTGCTTTGTGGGTTATGCCTGAAAAATGTGATGAAAAAATGAAAAGCTCGTTAAACTATCAGTATGTTATTATGTTAAGTGATAGCGCTTGGGGGTTAACTGCTGAAAACTTAGTTGATACCGTTATTTTAAAACAAGATGAAGTGAAATGGTTAGACACTCCAAGTAAACGCCCTTGGTTAGCTGGTTTGGTAAAAGATAAAATGTGTGCCTTACTTGATGTAAATTCATTAATTCAATTACTTAATGATGGTAGCGGAATTCATCAAGATGAATAATAATGTAAGTAGTAGGTTTGAAAAGTAATAAGCTTTACAAATAGTAAGTTTTGAAATCCTTCAATAATTGAGAGGTAAGTGGTATGTCTGATGAAAGACGTAGTTCAAGTAATAAAAAAGATGAAAATGATGAAGTACTTCAATGGGTAACATTTAAACTAGAAAATGAGACTTATGGTATTAACGTTATGCAAGTGCAAGAAGTCTTAAGGTATAGTGAAATTGCGCCTGTACCTGGTGCTCCGCAATATGTATTAGGTATTATTAATTTACGTGGCAACGTAGTTACCGTTATTGATACTCGTTCTCGTTTTGGACTAGAGTCATGTGATATCACTGACAATACTCGTGTTGTTGTTATTGAGTCAGAAAAGCAAGTGATTGGTATTTTAGTAGACAGTGTTGCTGAAGTCGTTTACCTCAAAGCCTCTGAAATAGATGATGCACCAAACGTTGGCAATGATGAAAGTGCTCAGTTTATTCAAGGTGTTTCCAACCGTGATGGTGAATTACTTATTTTAGTCGACTTAGATAAATTATTATCAGATGATGAATGGGATGAGTTAAAACAATTCTAAGATTTTTTTATTGAGCATTATTTATTTAGTTAGTTTTTAAACTATCCTTATTATAGTTGTCATATATACTATTAAGTTATCAGGTTTATGTCTTTATTAGCGGTACCTATTATTGCGATTGTTGCACTGGTTATCAGTATTTTGTGCCTTGTTAGTTTCTTTGTTTTACTAACGAGGTATAAAGCTAAACTGGCTGTTTACGAATCACAATACCAAACTAATGAATTACTTGTGAATAGTTTGCAATCAGTTAATGATAATTTAAATATAACCGTACATGAACTGTCAATACAGCAAGAGAAATCACTTACTGAAAATACGCTTATTTCTAAGCAGCTTGAGCATAGAATTAAAGCATTGCAATCTCAGCTTAACTCTCAACAAGACTTTATATCCCAATTACAAACTGATCAAGGAAATGATAAGTTTTATTCTCGAGCAATAAAATTAGCTAAAATTGGCGCAGATATTGAAGAAATAGTTGCAGAATGTGAGCTTCCATATGCT
>JADGDH010000224.1 GCA_016745015.1 Colwellia sp. | reverse complement strand
AGGTAGGTCGTTACGTTCTATAAATGGGTAAAATGTATTGTTGCCTAGCTCTGTGGGAGATGCACTATAAATTGAGTTTTTGCATTTTCCACAGCTAGCTTGGCGATGATCTTTGTCATCAGGAATACGATTAGTAGTGAAGCAATTTGAGCAAACAATATTCATAATAACTTGAGCCTTTTAATCTTCTTCTGTTAATGGCTTTTTCGTTCTATTAGCGGGTTTTGCTAAAATTTCTAGATAAAAGCTTTGAAGTTCGTGTTGTACTGCATCATCAATACTTTTATTAAGTGCTGAAACATGAACTTCTTCAGCTTTATCTTCGCTATGACCATATTTACAATCAAAATCCCAGAAGTCAGCACCGTCAGGTAGTTGTTTATTTCGTTCTCTTTTAAGGTACTTTTTTACTTCATGTTTAATTGAATCAATAAGTCTTGGGGTTTTAATTTTTTCATGCGTTAATAAAAATGTTTTTTTCATGGGGTACCTTAAATATACGCTTAAATGTTTTTAATGGTTTTGTTATCAAATGACTGTACTCAACCAAATATTAACGACTAGTTTATCATAGCGAAAAATTGCTTTTTACTTTATCTTGTTACAGACGTAAAATATTTATAATTTTATTAAAACATACAACGTAAAAAGGATCTTAATATGAAAAAAGTAAATCTATTGGTCGCTATGGTATTTTTAGCTTTTTCTGCGTTTACTCAAGCTGAACAAGCGTTAACTAAGGAGTTGATAACATCTTTCCAAAAAATGTCAGAGCAATGGGAAACACTGGCGATTGATTATCCAGAATTATCTGAATCGCTTGATGAAATAGATATTTCTCAAGCTAAAGAAATAATCAATCAGCTTAAAAACTCTAAAGCTTACCCTCAAATTAAATCAATGTTAGCCGAATATGATTTTAAGACAATTGAAGAATATTATGATGTTGCCACGCGAATGATGGGCGGTATGATGAGTTATCAAATGCAAAGTATGCCAGAAGGCGTAAATATTGATTCAATGGTTCAAATGCTAAAACAAAATATTCAGCAAATGAAAACGAGTAATGCGCCTAATTCAATGGTTGATGAAATGGAAAAGCAGTTAGCTGATATGGAAAAAAGCATGAAGAGTATGAAAGAAGCAATGAAAAATACGAGTGCTGAAGATATAAAATTTTTTAGTGAAAATGCTGAGTGGGTTATGTCTATGTTAGGCGATAATTAATAGTCTTTAATCATATAAATATAAGTACTTAAAGGGCTAAAATGAAATTAAATTGTGATTTAGGCGAAAGCTTTGGCAATTGGAGTGTGGGGTTTGACGCACAGGTGATGCCGTATATAGATCAAGCCAATATAGCCTGTGGCTTTCACGCAGGTGATCCTCTCGTTATGCAAAAAACATTAACATTAGCAAAGGCAAATAATGTTAGCGTTGGAGCGCATCCAGGATATCCTGATCTAGTCGGTTTTGGTAGACGGTCAATAAATTGTTCAGTTGATGAAATCATCGCCTTGGTAAAATATCAAATTGCTGCTATTGATGGTGTTGCTAAATCACTAGGAATTGAATTGCAATACGTTAAACCACATGGTGCTTTATATAATGACATGATGGTGAAAAAAGAAGTTCGTGAAGCTATTTTAATTGCTTTGAATAGTTATTATCGACCTTTAAAGCTTATGTTGCTAGCAACCCCTGATATTGAACAACATAGAGCACAAGCTAAGTGTCATAATGTGAAATTACTTAGTGAGGCTTTTGCTGACCGATGCTATGGCGATGATGGAAAGCTATTGTCGCGCACCAAAACGGGTGCCGTTCATAATAAAGAGAAAATGTTAGCACAAGTAAAACAGTTAAAAGAGCAGGGATCTATTACTACGATAAGCGGTAAAATTTTAACTTTAAATGCAGATAGCCTATGTGTTCATGGTGACAATATAGAAGGTGTAAAGGCTATTAAAGCTATTCGGGAGCTAATGGGTTAATGGCAAAGGATGCACCGCTTCATAAAGTACAGCTTCATAAGCCAAGTATTCATATCGCAGGTGAAAATGCCTTAATAATATATTTTTCGGAACAAGCAAACAGTGAAGTTTCAGCCAAAGTACAACAAGCTGAGCAACTTATTCGCCAAGCAATGAAAGATGATTTAGCCGTTGATATTATTGATTTAGTCCCTTCTTATGCATCAATTATGGTGTTATTTAATTTGCTTACTACGGATCATCATCAAGTGCGCAACAAATTACGGTCACTGTTGTACTTTCCTGATGATAATTCACTGATACATAGCCATGATGATACATCATCCCTTGTTGAGTTACCTGTCTATTATGCTGCCGAGTCAGGGCCTGATTTAGCGATTATTGCCAAACAAAAAAAATTAACCATTGAACAGGTGATTGAAATTCATCAATCTAAAGAGTATCGGGTTTATGCTATAGGTTTTGCACCTGGTTTTGCTTATTTAGGTGAAGTAGACGAACGGATTGCTTTGCCTCGATTAAGCACACCTAGAATGAAAGTGCCTAAAGGCGCAGTTGCTATTGCTGATAAACAAACAGCGGTTTATCCTAATACTTCTCCAGGTGGTTGGAACATTATAGGTTTATGCCCCGTAGATATGTTTAATGCATCAGCAATACCTATTATGCCAGTTAACGTTGGAGATAAAGTAAAATTTAAGGCAATCACTAAAAATGAATTTTTAGCGCTTGGTGGTGAATTACCTGATAACATTGGAATGCTAAGATGAGTTTTTCTACAGGTTTTTTAGTAAAACAGCCGGGAATGTTAAGCCTTATTCAAGACGTTGGTCGCTTTGGTGCTTTTAATATAGGTTTAACTAATGGTGGTCCAATAGATTTAGTTGCATTTCAATGGGCTAATCG
>JADGDH010000223.1 GCA_016745015.1 Colwellia sp. | reverse complement strand
ATAGCAATAACAGCTAGAGTTTGTAACCAAAGGTATGAAAATGGCAAAATGACGTTAGGTATTCAATTTACCGCTAATTCGACAAAAGTTGAACGCTTACTTGTTCATTTGTTTATTGAGTGTTTGTAAGTTTCGGTTGATGAAACAACAAGAAAAAAGCCAGTTTTTTAGTGAAAAAAACTGGCTTGATAAAGTAAATTACTTTAATTTACTTTTTCTTTTTAATGGCTTTTGGGTTTGGTAAATCAGTAATTGAACCTTCAAAAATCTCAGCAGCTAGGCCAATTGATTCATTCAGCGTTGGGTGTGCGTGAATAGTTAAAGCAACATCTTCAGCATCTGCACCCATTTCAACAGCTAAACAAATCTCACCTAACATTTCGCCTGCATTGATACCAACAATGGCACCACCTAACACACGTCCTGTTTCTTTTTCAAAGATTAGTTTAGTTTTACCTTCTGTACGAGCAGAAGCGATAGCACGACCTGACGCCGCCCATGGGAAGTTAGCCACTTCAATATTCAAACCTTGCTCTTTTGCTTCACGTTCAGTAACGCCCACCCAAGCCATTTCTGGATCAGTATAAGCAATTGACGGAATACAGCGAGGTTCGAAGGTGTGTTTTTTGCCAGAGATAACTTCTGCAGCAACGTGTGCTTCATGCACTGCTTTATGTGCAAGCATAGGTTGACCAACAACATCACCGATAGCAAAAATGTGATTAATGTTAGTACGTAGTTCGTTAGTTACATTAATAAAGCCGCGTTCATCAACATTAACGCCAGCTTTATCAGCATCAACTAAGTGACCATTTGGTTTACGACCAACAGCAACTAAAATTTTGTCATAACGCACTGGCTCTGCGGGTGCTTTTTTGCCTTCAAAAGTAACATATAAACCATCGTCTTTGGCTTCAACTGCAACAACTTTAGTAGACAACATGATGTTGAATCTTTTTTTGTTGTAGTTGTTGTAGATGCGAACAATATCTTTATCAGCAGCTGGCACTAATTGATCCGCAAACTCAACAACAGAAACGTTTGAACCAAGAGCAGAATATACAGTACCCATTTCTAAACCGATAATACCACCGCCAAGTACTAACATTTCAGCAGGAACATCTTCAAGCGCTAAGGCACCTGTTGAATCAATTACACGAGGATCATCCGTTGGGATAAACGGTAAGTTCACTACAGAAGAGCCTGCAGCAATAATGGCGTTATCAAAAGTGATTGTGGTTGTACTGCCATCACTTGCTTCAACCGCAATTGTTTTGTCAGAGGTAAATTTACCGTAACCTGAAACAGTAGTCACTTTACGTGCTTTAGCCATGCCAGATAAACCACCAGTAAGTTGCGCAATTACGCTGTCTTTCCAGTCTCTAATTTTATCTAGATCAATTTCTGGTTTACCAAAAGTAACCCCGTGCGATGCCATTGATGCAGCATCGTCAATAACTTTAGCTACATGTAATAAAGCTTTTGATGGAATACAACCCACGTTTAAACAAACACCACCTAAGGTAGCGCGACTTTCTACTAATACTACGTCTAAGCCTAAATCTGCTGCACGAAATGCAGCCGAATAACCTCCAGGGCCGGCGCCTAAAATCACAACTTGAGTTTTAATATCACTCATAACTTCCCTCATTAACCTTGTTTGTTGGTTTAAAATAGCTTTGAAATATTTATAGACGAAATTCTACGCTTAACTGTTGAATTTCGCCAATATTAATTAACAATAGCCGACTAAAGTCGGCTATTTTAAGTTGTCTAAAGTATCAATTTACGTATATCTGACATTACACTCGCTAAATGCACAGTAAAACGTGCAGCAATAGCACCGTCAATAACACGATGATCATAAGACATTGATAATGGTAGCATTAGTTTAGGTACAAACTCACTGCCATTCCATTTAGGTTTCACTTCTGATTTAGACACACCCAAAATAGCCACTTCTGGTGCATTAACAATTGGCGTAAATGCTGTGCCACCAATACCACCAAGACTAGATATAGTGAAACAACCTCCTTGCATATCAGCAGTTTTTAATTTGCCATCACGTGCTTTAGTGCTAATTTCGAGTAATTCACGTGATAACTGGTGAATACCTTTTTGATCAACATTGCGCACTACGGGAACCACCAAACCATTTGGTGTATCAACCGCAACACCAATGTGAATGTATTTTTTCATGATCAAGCTTTCGCCATCTTCACTCAAGCTTGAGCTAAAGATAGGGAAGGCGCGTAGGGCATCAGCCGCGGCCTTTAAAATAAAGACTAACGGCGTAATTTTAAAGCCAAGGTTTTGCTTTTCACAAATAACATTTTGTTCTTTACGAAACGCCTCAACGTCAGTGATATCAGCTTCATCAAATTGTGTTACATGCGGAATGGTTACCCAGTTGCGGTGTAAAAATGGCCCTGATATTTTTTGAATACGTGTTAATGACTTCGTTTCAACCTCGCCAAATTTTGAGAAATCAATGGCTTTAGCGCTAACAACTTGTAAACCACCTTCGCCCGCAGCAACAGAGCTACCAGCATTGGCTTTTGGACGAGAAAGTTCATACTTTACATAAGACTGAACATCTTCTTTTAAAATACGATTTTTATTACCTGACCCTTTTACCAAGGTTAGATCAACGCCAAATTCACGAGCAATGCGGCGAATAGAAGGTGAACTATAAATAGTACCTTTTTTACTTACACCTGATTGAGGGTGATGTGGTACTGGAGAGCTAGCGGGCGCAGTCGTTGGGGCAACTTTTACTGGCGCAGGAATTGGTGTGGCAATAGGAGCAGAATGAGTTATTTGAGATTTTCTTGGCTCGATATCTGATTGTTCAACGGCAGTTGTCGTTTCCAACTTAATAACTATGCTGCCTTGTTTAACCTTATCACCAACATTGAT
>JADGDH010000084.1 GCA_016745015.1 Colwellia sp. | reverse complement strand
GTTTAATTGACTATAACCATAAGCAACAACGCATTGGTATTGGTTTTGCGTTAACTGATATTTTGTAAATTTTTCAACTAAACTTCCTACGACACCTGTAGGGCTGCTACCAATTTGCCGCCCTACTCTATTAGAATATTACAGTGCGAGCTCTAATATTTTTCGACTTACTTCTAAAGTAATGTCGCTATGTTCGCCAAGCTGGGTCATACCATGCTGCTTTAATCTTTCTATAAGTCCATCAATATTATCTTTAGTTACCTCTACTTCAGCTAGTCGTATTGGTACATTCATGCGCTGGAAAAAATCTTCAGTTAAGGCAATTGCTTTATCAATTTTAGTTTCTTCATTGTCATCAGTTAACTGCCAAACACGCTCTGCATATTGCACTAATTTTTCACGCTTTTCATTACGTTTAACTTTCATTACTGCTGGTAAAATAATGGATAATGTTCTGGCATGATCAATACCAAAACCACCCGTTAACTCATGACCTATCATGTGTGTTGACCAATCTTGTGGAACACCCGCGCCAATAAGTCCATTTAACGCCATGGTTGCTGACCACATGATATTTGCACGTATTGCTAAGTCTGCTTTAGTCTCAGGGTGTAAAGCTTTAGGACCTTCTTCAATTAATGTTTGTAATAAACCCTCAGCAAAACGGTCTTGTACTTTTCCATTAACGCTATAGGTCAGGTATTGCTCAATAACATGAATAAATGCGTCAACTACACCGTTACTAATTTGACGTTCAGACAATGACAAAGTAACTTTAGGGTCTAATATTGCAAATTGTGGACGTACTAAAGGACTTGCAAAGGGTAATTTATTACCATCACGTGTAACAACTGAATTGCCATTACTTTCAGAGCCTGTCGCTGGTAAGGTTAATACCGCACCAATAGGAATTGCTTGTTTTACAGGGTGTTGTTTAACAAGAATATCCCAAGGGTCTTCTCCTTTATACAAGGCTGCAGCAGCAATAAACTTAGCACCATCAACCACTGAACCACCACCAACAGCAAGCAAATAATCAATACTTTTTTGTTCAATTATTTCTTGTGCTTTCATTAACGTTTCATAACTAGGATTAGGCTCTATTCCTGAAAACTCGAACCAAGTATGTTTAGTTAATGCCGTAACAACTTGATCATAAACACCATTACTTTTAATTGAACCACCTCCATAAACAACTAACACAGTGGCATCAGTTGGAATCTCATTAGCAACAAGGTGGATTTGATCTTCACCAAAATGAATTTTTGTCGGATTGTAGAAACTAAAATTTAACAAAGGAAATACCTCTCAATAAAATAAAAATAAACGTTTAATTAGTTAAGTAGATTTCTGCCACTTGTGTTGAACTTACAGGGTTTTCCTCTAAAGTCACCCATGAATTTTGAACAAAAAATACATGTCAATCATCAACTTTTTGATAATCAGTATGTGATGTTAACATCATTAATATTTTCTTAGCATTCATCGTAAGCCTTTATTTGTTCAATTATTTACAAGTAACTTTCTATTTGAAGTAAGTTTACTTAAATAAAACCAATCTAACAATGCAGACAAAATAAACCTCTTTGTATCAATAAATGATACAATAACGAACTAATTTGATTGTAGGGTAAAACTTTGGATATTTCATTTGAGCAATTAAAGAGTATGGTTGTCTTTGCCCAAGTTATTGAGCAAGGAACATTAAGTGGAGCTGCCAAGCGTATTGGTCTATCACGTGCCGTCGTTAGCTACCATATAACAAAACTTGAAGATCACTTAGGGATAAAGCTACTTAATCGCTCAACCAGAACAATTTCACTCACTGAAGCAGGCAGTGACTATTATCAATATTGCCGCGTTATTGCAGAACAAGCATCGGCCGCCAACCAACAAATTGAAAATCTTAAACATGAACCCGTTGGCTTGTTAAAAATCACTTGTCCTGTAAATGTTGGTCTACAAACCATTGTTCCAGCACTCAACGAATTTAGAACAATCTACCCCAAAATTGAACTCGATGTTATGTTGACTGATGAAGTCGTTAATATAATGAAAGAAGGTATTGATTTAGCTATTCGTGGCGCACCATTAGCTGACTCAGGACTGCAAGCAACAAAGCTATCGACACTAACAACTTGCCTTTGCGGTTCACCTTCATATTTTAAAAAATTTGGACTTCCAAAACACCCTACTGAATTAAATAATCATCAATGGGTAATATATAAACTAACTTCTGGTACACTTGAACTTACCAAAGGTTCTCGCTCTTTTAGTATTGAAATGAAAGGAACAATTACTACTAATAATGCAGCAGCAAGAACCGCTTTTGTTGAAGGGGGTCACGGTTTAGCCAGAATTCCAGTTTATGATGCAAAACCAAAAATTCAACAGGGAATATTGGTATCGGTGCTTGATGACTATGCCATGAAAGAAATTAATATCTATGGTGTTTTTCCTCCAGGCGGTGCAGAGTCTAAAAAATTACGATTACTGATAGATTATTTAAAGGGGTATTTTATGAAACCACGCCTTTTATGAGAACGGTGCCTAGTAGACTTTTCTGATTTAACTTGGCCGTTTGTAATTCAGAAATTATTGGAAAACATTTTACAATCAAAAAATATAATATAATCCATTCTAAGTCTAAGCTATATTGTTCGCAATACGTCCATAACCATTATTACAACCAAGATATCTGCCTTAAACAACAAATAAGCTAACATAATGATGTAAATAATGTCATTTCGTAGGTAGAATTACGTCACTTATACAATGATGTTAACAATCATCGTTATGTTGTCTAGCAAAAAGTAGGTGAAGTTTATGGATTATTTTGAACAATTAGGTGTAAGTAGAGTATCGACAACCATAGAGATTAAAAAAGCCTATCGAAAACTCGCTAATAAATACCATCCTGATAGAAATGATAGCACTGAAGCCAAAGAGAAGTTTCAATTAATTCAACAAGCTTATGATGTTATTTCTGATCCAAAAAAGCGCTCTTTATACTTAAAAAGCAATTACACCGTAATAACAGATCCTCGAGAAATTGCTGATTCTTTCTGGCATAGTGCCTTAAATTAAGCGTTAACTAGACTCATCATTAGGAAAGAATGAATGCAACCTGAAGCAAGCTTACCTGATTATTTAACAGATGATTTTTCTCTCTATTTAGAGAACATGACTTCATTAACTGATCCTGAAAATCCTGATTTATTATCAAATTATTTATCAAATTTATTCGAACAATTAAAACAAATGCCTTTACTATTTAATGGCATGGTTGACCAACTTGCGATGGCGATATCAACCAAAATTAGAATTGACAGCAAAAGCTTAGCAAAAATCAACCTTAAAGATGAACCATCTTGGGGTGAGATAAAACCATTTGTGGGCGTTCATGCTGATGCTAGAGCTTGTGTTACTGAAATAATGACCCACGCAGAAAAAAACTTAAAAATAGCTGTGTTGCTCATTCATTTTTATAACAGCTATGATGCTACTCCGTTAAAAGTTGAAGGAGAAGATGATCAACTTGATGACTACATCTCAAATGAGTATAACTCTAGTGACTATGATGAGAACTATTAAATAATCTCATTAAAAAATTTACTGAAAAAAATACATTTTAAGGAATCATTTTGACAAAAAATGCATTAATTCTTGCTAACGATATTATTGAGCAAGCACAACATAGCGGTAGACGCGCGGGCACCTCATTAGAAACCATAGCTTCTGAACAAGGTGATGATACAATGCTTGCCGTATTAACTGAAATGGACATTTTAACCGTAGCTAAAATTGTTAGAGAGCACGATGCCACCATTCCTTCAATTGCAACATGGCTAATGGATGCGGAGTCAATTAAGCAGTTATTAAATGTTGAACCGTCATATTGGCAAAATATGGATGAAGATCATGTGTTTTGTGCGCAAACTGAAGCACACAGTTTATTAACACAAATATTCCTTTCTTCTGATGATGAAGAAAAACAATTAGAAGTATTAACAGCCATTGTTGAAGATGATTTTGGCCTTTTATATCTATCTTTACCATTTGTTGGTCACGATTTTTCAGAATTAGAAGAAGACGAAGAACAAACCTCAGGCAGCATTGAAGAGTTATTAATGAAAATAAAAACGTTAAGCGAAGAAGCCTACCGTGAAGTAATGACAGTGAGCACAAATGGCACACTCGACAACATTGAAAATTCGTTAAAACAAAATGCCAACAAACAAAGAGTAACTGCCGTTGAAATGGATACCGACGATATGTTTGCACCACTTTAATTGATTAGGATTCATCAATGAAAATAGCAGAGTTAAGAAGTCACCCATTTTTACTTTTGGTTTTAAAAGACGGTGAAAGTGAAGGCTATTTCACGCCAGAATTCATGCATAAAACTAAGCAACAGTTATCTGATATGTCTTTGAGAATAGCCTCTGATAACTTATCGATAATTTATGCAGATCAAATAAAAAAAGGCTGTGAAATTGTACTTGGACTAAGTAACTTAGGCTTATTAGAGCTTTGCGATAATGATACTGATAAAGCACAAGAGATTATAAAAAGCCAAGGTATCGTTTATTGCTTTAGGGCTGGCTGGGCAAAATACGCTCAGTTAAAGAAAATATCTCCCTCATACTTTGAAGATATTTCACTCAGTAGCTATGCTTTATCAATCAACGACACAGCTGATATAAGGCTTATGCATAGGGCATTAGTGAGTGACGGTTATCAAAGTGCCAAACTTTTAGAAGTTTATAAAAGTATTGCCTCAAACTATTGTGCAAGCACTCTACTCATTGATGACGATGAAGAAGTATTAAAATTTGAATTACAAAAATATCTTAATACTGCCATTGCATTATTGCTTATTGATTCCAATAAAAAAGTGTTTACCAATACTTTATTTCAGCAGTTAAGTACTTACCTTACAAATACTGAAAAAGATGTATTACTTGTTAAAATAGAAAATTGCATCTTAAGCTTTACCGAAAAATTACCGATATTATCTAAACGTTACTTACAAGAAACTGGTTTATTACTTTTCAAAGAATTAAAGGGGATTATTAACCAACAAGTTAACACCACTCTTTATATTCAAGAAATATTAGAATTGCCTATAACCGTTGCTAATGAGTTGAATGATGATTTTGAAGGTGGTTATGATTTCCATGCTGATGATGAAGATGATATTGCCTATTTAAGGCCTGACCCCCTCTAAGCGAAAGAGTTTATAAATGAATATTGATTTATTATAAAAGCAATAAAACATTCATTAACTCATTGAAATAAAAGATTAAGCAATAACATACTATTATTGCTTAACAAGTAAAGTTTAATAATCATATATATGCTCTACCGAATGGCCATTGTGCTTTAATTCAATAATTAAAGCAGTTAGATCTGATACGTTTACAAGGTAAATAACACGTTTAACGTTGTCTGATGAAACAAGGTGTGAATCAAATAAATATGTGCCAAAACTTGGCTTAAACGGCGTTATTTTATCAGTAAGAAAAGATATGGCGATTTGGTTATTGCCAGAAATATCACTAAATGTAACATCAAGGTTCGCAAGTTTAGGAATTAAATCAGTAAATCCTCCCCAACGAGGCACCGACAACAAATATTTTTTATCATCAGTAGCCAATATATCACCTGGATATATTTGTTCTGATTGTAAAGTCTTTTCACTCTGCAAAGTGAGGTAAATATTACCATCACTTTCATCATATGTGCTTTTTGCGGCAAGCTTTATCGCCCCTGCATATAATTCTTTAAATCCAAATTCAAGAGTAAAAAAAAGCTTACGTTCAAATTTTCGTATAAAATTATCACCAAAAAAATCAGGTTCAACCCATATTTTTTTAAGCCAATGGGAAAAATCAAATTCATACCATGCTTCATGAAATATAAGGGCGCTGTATGCGCTGTGGGCATTTTTAATAATGTTATCTTCAGGAGTTGTATCATTGGCCGTCCAACGTGTGAATCGGCCTACAGTGTTTTCATAAATGCCTTTGTACATATACTCAATTGTTGTAGAAATACCAATAACTTGCAGCATAGTAATGTATTCATCATTTTTCGGATATTTATCGTCAGTAAACGCAACAACTTTATCATATAATTGCCAATACTCATCAATACTACCAAAAAAAGGAAAGTCACCTGGATTATTTTCATCGGCCAGAAAGTTGGCGTATTCCATAGGATTAAAAACTAAATACCATTCAGGAATAGTTAATAGTGTTTGACCTTCATTACGATAATATTGCGCTATTTCAGATTTTTTTTTAGCAAACTGCTCCCTGTTCTTAGGGTAATGCTTTTGCCAAAGTTTATTTTGGAATCGATTAGTAGGGTCAACTTTATTTTTTAAAGCAAAATAATCATCTGCGCGAGGGTAAGCTTTTTTAAATTGCTCAATAGAAGCGTGAATTTGGTACGGTAAATAGTAGGTACCACGTTCTGATATCACCGCATCAATTATTTCTTTGCTCCACTCTTTGACTTTTTGTTGTGCAGTTAAACTAGTACCTTGTCTATAATACACAACAAAAGCAAAAACCTCTTCATTAGCCCAAGATAACAACGTATCAGGGTCAGGCAATGCATGACGAATAGACACATTAATAATGTTTACATCATGTTTTTGGAATATGTGTTTCATTTTTTGCGAAAAACTTAAAAAATTATCAACGGGTACAAAATATTCTCTTAGTGCATCAGTATATTCAGAACGGTCACTTTTTTCTAACTCATTAACATCATAACTCGCTTCATAATTACGCCAATAAATAGCATCTTGATTATAATAAATAGGATCAAATAGATATTGTCTTACCCACTTACCTAAATCATAATCAGCAACAAAACTGGCGACTTTGGGTTGCCAACCATAATCTTTATTTTTTGGGATCAGTCGATCAACTTGAGTTACCGCTTTGTCAGTTTCTAACCAAGAAACATTGCGTATATCTTCATAGTCTGGCGGATAAATATCTGAATTGTGAAAAATTACAGTTTTGTTATTTCGAATATTTTCTTTGAAATAACCTGAATAATCAGCCAGTTTCATTGTTGATGTAGTACGCTCAACCTTAACATTTGGCATAAGTTTCAGGGTTGCTTCAGCGATAAGAGCAATACCGCCATAGCCACCTATTGCACTATAAAACAAATCTGAATTTTCTTGAGGAGAGGCATTAATAACCGTGCCATTCGCTAAAATTAGTTTTAATGAAACTACTGAGCGCACTAATGGCCCTTCACCAATATAGCGTCCATGAACATTAACACTTAATGAACCACCTACAGTAAAATTAGCATAAGTTTGCATTATTTTTACAGACAAGTCGTGCTGGTCGATAAACGTTTGTAAATCACGCCACGTTATACCTGTTTGTACGGTAATTATTTTTTCATCTTTATTAAAATCAATTATTTTATTAAAGCTGCGCATATCAAAATGTAAACTGTCTGGGTAAGACGTTTGACCACCTTGACTATATCGACCACCACCAATAGAAATAGCTCCTGTCGTTGATGTTATCTCTGATATAATTTCATCAATAGTTTTAGGTTTTACAATGCGCTCAACAATTATAGGGTTTAATTGAGTAACATCATTTACAATTAATTCATTAATAGGCGCATTGCTGGCATTATTGTTATTATCATTCCTTAAATTCCATATAAGTAATGTAGTTGCTAAAGTGGTAAACACGATAAAGACAATGAATGCCTTTCCAAGTTTTTTAAGTAGTAATAAGGCTTGCTGAGGCAGCATATTGCATCCATTCTGTTTTGCTTTTATAGTTGCTATAGTGCCGTAAACTAATGAATTCCACAAGGATGAATATGGTTCAGTCTCGACGTAAGTTATTAAAAGCTATAATAAGTATTTCGGCTATGCTGCCTACATTGAAGGTTATTTCAATGGCCAATATTACGCAGCCCCCCCATAATTCAATGAGTAATTTTCATTTTATTTACAATAACTCAGTATATAAGAAAAATTTTTATCAGTTTTTGGTCAATGTTTTTCATCTTTATCCCGAACTTGAGTTTCATCAACTGATTAACGCAATAACAAAACAATCTATTTCAGATCAAGACATTTATCTTGAGGTTCAAAGCAAGCTAAATGAAATAAGTTCATTTCTAGCGCCATTACAGTACGCTATACCTGCATTGAATAAGCAAAAAGAAATTATTGCAGATCAAACCCAAACCCTTTTACAGAATAAGCAAAGGTTTTCTGGTTATTTAGAAATAGGTACTACAGGCCGCTATCTCGATGCCTTAGAAGAGCGTTTTTCTATTGAAGATGGACGATATTTTGTCACTGATAAAAAGGCCACATATTCTCCGACAGATATGATAGACAGAGGTCAAATATTCAAAGCAGGAACAGATATTCTATTCAACAATTATCAACCTGTATTAAAGACGATCGCAAAAAATTCAATTGATTTAGTGACCGTTTATATTGGCTTTCATCACTGCCCTATTCACTTAAGAGAAGAATTTATTACCAATATTAGAGATGTGATGAAGCTAGGTGCAAATCTAGTTGTAAGAGATCATGATGTTATCAATACAAAAATGAAGCATATGGTTGCTTTAGCACATGATGTATTTAACCTAGGTACAAGTGAGTCTTGGCAATATAATAATGATGAATTACGTAATTTTTATTCTCTCGCTGAACTAGGCTTATTATTAAATAAAATGGGATTTAAGTCAGATGGGAGAAAGATCTTTCAACAAGGTGATCCTACCTTAAATGCTTTGATGCTATATCAAAAAATTTAGCTTACATTTAATCTATAAAAATAAAGGAAATTTAACTATCAAGTTATTACTGTTATCTAGAAAAACAACGAGTAAATTAGCTATATTATTGTTAATCATTTCACAATCAGGTTGTTCAAAAGGAGAAGACCATATAACAGGTCCCATTGAAAACTATTGTGCTGCCGTTGATGACGATAAACCTAAAATCACATTATCTGAATACCTAACCCCTTTTCAACATAAAATGAAAAGTAGTACTGGTGTTTATATATTAGAGCAAGGTACCGAAGCAATGCTTACTAGAGGCTGGCTGAGTAAACATGCCCAACAAACTATTGATGTGCAATACTTCATTTTTTCGGCTGATAACATTGGCTTAATAGCGGTAGATTACTTAGTTAAAGCCGCAGAAAGGGGTGTAAAAGTAAGACTACTAGTTGATGACATTATGATTGATGCTAATGGTAATGAGTTATTAAAATTAGCGGCACATGAGAACTTATCAATTAAAATATATAATCCAGTAGCTAATATTGGTAAAAATATCGTTGAAAAAGTAATAAATTTAACGACTAACTTTCATGGATTTAATCAACGTATGCACAATAAAACCTTTACTGTAGATGGTAATATTTCCATAACTGGTGGTAGAAATGTTGCTGATGAATACTTTGGTTACGATCACGAATACAACTTCAGAGATAGAGATGTTCTTTTATTAGGGGGAATGACGAGTGATATTCAACATTCGTTCAACCAATTTTGGAATAATGCTTTAAGCATTTCGGTTGATGAAATACTCACGAGTAAAGACGAAATTAATACTAATTTTAATGCGCTTCACCAATATGCTTGTGATCCAGCTAACTTTGTTCCCAAGGTAAGAGCTCAAATGAATAACCTTCCTGCTATTTTTAAAGAGATAGAGCAAACAGGAAAGCTTCACTGGTTAGAAGGTGTTGAATACATTTCAGACGTACCGGGTAAAAATGATGGTAGCAAATTTTTAGGCGGAAGTGGCTTATCAACTAAACGCCTTATCACTCTTTTACATAAAGCTAAAAAATCAGTCACTATCCAAACGCCTTATTTAATCACGACTAATTTAGGTAAAAATCTATTCAAAACATTAGTAGATAAAGGTATTGAGGTAAAAATACTAACGAATAGTTTAGCATCTAACGATAATCTAGATGCATTTAGTGGTTATCAAAGAGATAGGCGAGCTCTACTAAAAACAGGTGTAAAAATTTATGAATTTAAACCTGATGCACAAATCAGGCAAAAGGTTATGTCTGATGTTATGCAAGGTCAGTTACAAAAAATGCCTATATTTGGGTTGCATGCAAAATCTATGGTGATTGACGATGATATTACTGTTATTGGCACCTTTAACGTAGATCCGCGTAGCGCTAACCTAAATACAGAAAGTATTACTATCATCCCATCCCAAAAAATTGCTACTAGTGTTAAACAAGGCATGTTAGAAGAGATGTTGCCTGAAAATGCTTGGGAAATATCCCTTAAATGGAACCCTGACGGCGAAGTAAGTAAATCAAAACAAATAGGAGTTAAACTAAGAAGAGTTGTTCCAAAAAGCATTCTTTAGCAGCGTTACTTTTCTCTATATTTAAATAACACAATTCTTACTTTTAATAGAAAGGTTGATTTAAAACAACAAACAACAACTATTACCATTTGCATTTAGATTAGTATTTGTTACATTACTCCGCATCAAAAATATAAACGATTCCGAGTTAACAAACCCATGAAATTTTCCCCTATTTATTTAACATTATTAAGCTCAGCAAGTTTTTATGCTCTAACGCATATGAACATGGTTTATGCGGCCGAATCGACAGTTCAAGAAACGTCATCAATAGAAGTTATTGAAGTAACGGGTGTTCGTCAAAAACTTGAACAAGCTGGACGCCTTAAAGATGTTATTCAACAAACTGAAGTGCTTGATAAAGTAATGATAGAGAATAAAAATGCTTTAAGTCTATCTGATGCCATTAACAATGAGCCAGGGGTAAATGTTTCAAATGAGTGTTCAATGTGTGGTGTGAAGCGCATTATGTTAAATGGCATGAAAGGCGAACATACCACCATATTAGTTGATGGTATTCCAACACATACCCTTATCTCTGGTTTTTATGCTGTTGACGCAATTGCAACTACTGGAGTAGATAGAATTGAAATTGCTCGTGGCGCAGGTGCATCACTTATAGCACCAGAAGCTATTGGTGGTACGGTTAATATTATCACTAAGCAAGCCTATGAAAATAAGGTGACTTTCAGTTTAGCCAAAGGTTCACATGATTTTACAGCACTAAAAGGTATGGCAACAGGTGTTTCTGAAGATGGTAAAACAGGCATAACCTTAATTACTCAATACGATAAGCAAGATCAAGAAGATCATGATGACAATGGCGTTTCTGAAGCACCATTTCAAGAAAACCAGTCGCTTACCGCACTAATTAGCCAAGATATTAATGACTACAATAATCTACAATTTAGAGTTTCTAAAGTAAATTCTGAAGTATTTGGAGGGCCAATTATTGGTAAAAACACCCTCTCAATTGGTGAAGCGCTTTCTGGTTTTGACGGTATTGAATCTGAGCAGTTATTTGAAGGTGATGATGTAAGAAAAAACTATATTGGCAAGCCTTGGGAAACGACTGAGTGGATAGACACCTCACGTGATGAAGCTTATATAAAATGGTTAACAGAATTAAGTGATTACACCACCTCTGAATTCGCAGTTAGCTATGCTAAGCACGAACAAGACTCTTTTTATGAAGGTATAGATTATCAAGCCAAAGATACTATGACGTATTTTCGAGCTAAATTTGATACTGAATTAAATGATGAGCATTTTATTACTTATGGTGGTGATATGCGCTCAGAAAAAATGCGTTCAGATACAAAAGCTTTAGCAGAAGTAGATACTTACGAAAGTGACTCATTTGACTATGAAACTAAAGGTATTTTCATTCAAGATACTTGGACCCCATCAGACAAAATTGAAATCGCCATGGCACTGCGGATTGATCATGTTACTGCAGATTTTATTGACCCCGCGAAACCAGGTACTGAAATAGAAGAAACGTTTATAGCCCCGCGTCTTGATATGCGATATTTTCACAATGATGTACTTACATCACGTTTTTCAACAGGTAGAGGTTATCGCGCCCCCTTATCATTTTTCGAAACTGATCATGGCATATTAGATACTGAAAAAGGTTATTTGATTGACATTGATTCATTAGAAGAGTCGATTTCAGCGAGTTATTCATTGAATTATGACAGCGATAAATTAGCACTAACACTTTCTTTAGCCCATTCTCGTGTAGAAAATCTTGCTAGTTTAGAAGCTGATGAAAATGATGTCCCAACCCTTACCCAGTTAGATGAAACAGCTTCAGTTTCGACAATAGATATTTCAACGGGATATAATGTAACTGAACAGTTTACGGTGAATTTTAGTGCTGAAAAGTTTATCTATGACGATAACTTTAAGTCATCATATGCAATTGTTCCTGTTGAAGAACGTATTGGTATTGATTTGGAATGGAGCAACGATAAGCTTAAATTGTTTTGGTCTACTATTTGGTTTAGTGCTCGTGACTTACGTGAATATGGCTATAATGGTTATAATATTAAGAATGATCTTAGCTCAGTTAAGCCTTTAGATGCTCCTTCATTTTCAAGCTCTGATTTTAAAGTGCAATATACCTTTAGTGAATCAACAAAATTGTATGCCGGTGTATCTAATATCTTTGAATATACCCAGATAGATGAAGGAGATACACCACTTTTTTATGATGACACTGGTGGTTATGATGTTGCCTATATTTATGGGCCATTACATGGTCGTGAATTCTATATGGGTATTGAGGTGAGTTTATAATATGCTTACTCGCCAATTTATATTTGGTTTATTTATCGTGTTTGGGGCAGTTAATGCCTCAAATGCTTTTGCGATAAAATATAGTCAATTGCAACTTAAAAGCCTACTGTCTAGTAATAAGGGAGTAGTCAATAGTAATGAAGATTTAGCTACCATTGCTATGATATATCAACCCGGATGCCAATGGTGTAAAAAGCAAGGAAAATTACTCGCTAAAATTAAACGCCAGTGCTCTTTACATGCAAATATCGCGCTAATTGGCGCTGATGGAAAAACCCAAAAGCTTAAAAGGGAGTTACGTCATTTTGATGAAAACTTACCCGCTTTTGAAGCAAATAAAAATTTTTTAAGAAAAATACAAGGTGTTGAGGGATTTCCTACAACTGTTATTTTTGATAAAAATGGTAAACTCATTGCGAAAAA